>JAYUXG010000089.1:0-12058 GCA_043753125.1 Saprospirales bacterium
GACCTAGCCATTCCTTCACGATGGTTTTGCCGTTGCTGCCCGCAATACCAACCACCGGAATTTGGAACTGCGCCCGATGGTCAGCGGCCAAAGTTTGCAAAGCCATCAAAGTATTTGGCACCTGCAAAATATTGGCCTGCGGAAGCAGTTGTATATCAACGGGTTGCGACACCACGAACTGACGTACCCCGTGTTGGTAGGCATCGTCGAGGTAGCGGTGCCCATCGTGGCGTTGGCCCGGCAGGGCGAAAAACAGGGCCGCGCCAGGGGCCGTTACCTGACGGCTGTCGAGCAGCAGCTGTTCCACCGGGGCAGTTGTCCAGGCCCTCTGGAGCCACTGTGCCCCAATAATGCGTTGAATATCGGTGATCGTATAGGTCATTTTTAGAAAACTGCGCGAAATACGGGTTTTTCATCCAAACCAGATTGGCAAAAACGATGGTACTTTTGCAAAAGCATTCGATGAACTATGCAGAAGGAGGTATGAACGATTTTTTGATTCGTTCCCTGGCGGAATGGCCGACCAAAGGCCTGCCCTGGCTGATAAAGGTGCTGGCCGACCGACGCAAAATCGCCCTCTATGGCGACATGGGCGCGGGCAAGACCACCTTGGTCAAGGCATTTTGTCAGCATTTGGGGGTCACGGGAAACACGACCAGCCCTACTTTTTCGCTGGTCAACCAATACACGTATCCGTTGGAAAATGGAGCAACCGCCCTGTTTCACCACCTCGATCTATACCGGCTTCGCTCCACGCAGGAGGCGTTCGACATTGGTATGGAAGACTTACTGTATGACCCTTGGTACTGCTGGATCGAATGGCCGCAACTGGTAGAGGATTTCTTGCCAGCGGATGCGGTGAAGATTCAATTGGAGGTGGTTGGGTCAGAGGCGCGCCGATTAGTGATTTTGTGAAGACGTTTATGAGTGTAGGCCCTGCAATCTTTGATGGCCTGCGAACTGCCTTTTCGATGGACGATAAGCTCCTCTAAACCATTTTTTTAAACCAACTACGCATGGATACCCTTTCCCTCCCTACTACCCAGACCGAGATGCTGGAAGTGCTAATTCGACACCAGCGGCTGTTTATTGGCATTCCCAAAGAAACTACTTTACAGGAAAACCGGGTGGCCCTGGTGCCGCATTCGGTGGCCACCCTTGCCGCGCACGGCCACCAGATCGTGGTGGAGAGCGGGGCGGGCGAGAACTCGAAGTTCAGCGACCTGAACTACTCGGAGGCCGGGGCAACCATTGCCTACAGCCGCGATGAGGTATTTCGTGCCGACCTGCTGCTGAAGGCTGCCCCACTCACGCTGGAGGAAATTGACCTGATGCGGCCCAACCAAGTGGTCATCTCGCCCATCCACCTACCGCTGTTGGGGCCGGAATACATCACCAAGTTACAGAAAAAAAGGGTAATCGCGCTGGCCATGGAGTACATCCGCGACGATGATACTGGCTCTTTTCCCATTGTCCACGTGATGAGCGAAATTGCCGGTATCAGTGCCATTTTGATTGCAGCCGACCTGCTGGCCACCAATCGGGGGGGGCAGGGGGTGTTACTCGGCGGCATTGCCGGGGTGCCACCAGCCAAGGTTATCATCTTGGGAGCGGGTATCGCGGCGGAATGCGCAACCCGTACCGCGCTCGGCGTAGGCGCGGAGGTGCGTATTTTCGACAATAATGTCTATAAACTGATGCAGTTGCAAAACCGGGTCGGTCGTCAGTTGCACACCTCGGTGGTGAACCCCATCCATCTGCGCGAAGAGCTGCTCACGGCCGACGTGGCCATCGGAGCCATCCATTCGGCGCAGGCCAACTCTCCCATGATGGTGTCAGAAGACATTGTGCGGCGCATGAAGCCCGGCTCGGTCATCGTGGATGTCAGCATCGACCAGGGGGGGTGTTTCGAGACCTCCCAGGCGACTACCCATGACGCGCCTACCTTCGTAAAGCATGGCGTGACGCACTACTGCGTGCCCAACATCCCTTCCCGCGTGGCCCGCACCGCTTCGGATGCCATCAGCAACATCCTTACTTCGCTGCTGCTCAAGGCGGAAAACGGTAGTATTCTGTCGCTCATCACTGCCCATGAGGGGCTGCGTAATGGCGTATACACTTACAAAGGCTGCCTCACCAATGCCCACATCGGCGAGCGGTTTAATTTGAAAAGTACGGATCTGGGGTTGTTGATTACTTCGGATTATTGACGTTATGCACCTTTCAGCATGGAAACCCTGATTCCTGTACCCTCCTATTTTTACTATCGAAAAACATTAAAAGTTACAGTGGCCAAAAAGCAAATCGGATTCTGGGATTAAGCGGCCAGTTTTGGGAACGGGAAAGTTATGACCATGTGGTTCGAAAGGACGGTGAATTTGAACGAATTATACGTTACATTCTTCAAAATCCAATCAAAGCAAAATTGGTAACGGAATGGAAGACTTGGCGTTGGAACTATCTTCATCCTGAACTGGCAATATATGTATAGCGAAACACCAGTTTCGCTAACGCCGCCGCGTTACCCTAAGATGGCGAAACTGGTGTTTCGCCCTACATATTCCAACATGACTACCGCTCATTTTGAAAACTTACCCACCCACCTATGCCACCATTTAGGACAAGCAAAACAGCAACTACGCATCGCCATCTGCTGGTTTTCGCACCGCGACATCTTTGAAGTGCTGTTGGCAAGACTCCGGGCCGGGGTGAAAGTGGAACTTCTGCTGGAATATGACACCCAAAACGTCCGTGACGGAGGGCTTGATTTTCAAGCGTTTATCAAGGCAGGTGGCCAACTCTTTGCCAGTCGGGAGGCACATTTGATGCACCATAAGTTTGCCCTTATTGATGATCGTTGTTTGCTGACCGGCTCGTTCAACTGGACTTATAATAGCAATGCGGAAAACCTGCTGTACTTGGATGATGCGTCCATCGTGACGGCATTCCAACAAGAATTTGAACGGCAAAAAAACTTGGCAAAGCGTATTTTCCAAATCAATCGCGCCGATTTGAAAGTTTTTGCCGCTTTTCCCCTGTTCGAAAACACGCGGTATCCGCTTAGCGATCTGCGGAAAAAGATCAGCCACGGCGTGGGCGTTTGGATAATTCGACTGGACAAGCTTCAAATGGACAGGGCCGATATTTTTCAAAAAAGTTCCTTGCCCTTCGATGCTGCCCAATCACTGGCCTTTTACTGGACGGCTTACCGCATCTGGGATGAAGCACTGTTCGACCACGAAATCGAAGGGTTGAAAACCGAGATGCCACCCAAATCCTGTCGCGACCTGCGCCGCTGGGCGCGACGGATGCACATCGGTGACGTGCTGCTGGCCACGGAGAACAAACAACAACTTTGGGGCTTGGGCATTGTCCAGTCGCACCCACAGCCGTATTTAGATGAAACCTTTTCCTCTTGCCGGGCAGTACAATGGGTAAAGATTCAAGCAAATGTGCCTTACTTGTTGCGCGACAAGGTGTCCGGGCAAGCGGTGGCGAAGTTTCGCGGTTCGGCTTTGCGGGTTTTGCAGGAGGTGTTTGGAGAGTAGGGAAGTTTTCCACATCTTACCTAAGTCTGCCACGTTTTGTTTTAAATTTGCCAAGATTAAGCCTTCTGTTACTGCATTCATTCGCCCTGGCCTTGGACAAGGGCGAATTGGAAATCAGCAAGCGGCTGGCAAGCTTAGCAGTTTACAAGGCTAAAATCAGAATGACAGAGGAAAGGTTAGTAAAGAAAGAAGATGATTTGAAAAGATTACGCAAATGTAACTATTCAGCACCCGCCTTCGGCGGGTTATGAGAAGATCGGATTAAAACATAACTTGGCGCATCAAAAACAATTGAGTTGGAACTGCCTACTACCATTGAAGGTTGCCATGTTCTTACAAGAAATCTCTAATCGATTATAGAACATCAACAAAAGCAAATTGACGAATTAACGTCAAGGATTGCTGATTTGGAGGCACGTTTGAAGCAGAACACGGGAATTGCAGGCACAAGTGGAACAAGGCAAACTCTGGGCAACAAACTTGCAAACTTTCCTGCTCGAATTGTACACAAAGAGCGGAAAAGGGACTAAGGCCCTTCCCCATATCGCTGCCGAAAAGGAAAAATGGCTCACAATGTGCAAAGAAGCCATCCAGGTCGAAGAACTACTGCCGCCTAAAAAACCACCGCCCGAAATGGGGCAAAAGAAAAAACGAGGGCATAAAGCAAGGGCAAAACATTCAGCCTGCCGGATCGCCTGGTCGAACACCGTGACGCGGTGCTGGCATTTGCCGAATACGAAGCCGTCCCTTTCAGCAACAACCAGGCAGAGCGGGACGTCAGGCCCGCCAAAACAAAGCAAAAAGTTGCAGGGTGTTTTCTAGCTGCCGAAGTCGCAGACCGTTATGCCCGCATACAAGGATTTATCAGCACTTGTCGTAAGCATCAACTCAATGTTTTCAAGGAACTTCGTGCTGTCTGCAGCACCGCTGATTTATGTGTCGCACCCTTCGAGTGCTAAACAGTTACAAAAATTTAACATTTTTATGGCGGAGCAAATGATTTTGAATGGTCGATTCCCCTCACAGCACCTGCAACCGCGCAAACTTCAGTACAATCCGCCGTTCCGCCAATTCGTCATCTTTAAAATGAATAGTAGCCACCTTGTTGTCCTTGGGACCCTCTACGCTGACGATCTTGCCTTGCCCAAATTTCAGGTGCAGCACCACCACACCGGGGATGATTTCCTCCACGGAAGAAGGCTTGAACCCAGCTGGTTCAGTCACGGGACCGGATGATTTGGACATCGGACGGAAGCGCGGATTGGCGAAATTGCCAGAAATACTGGCGCGAGGCTGTCCGACGGGTACGGGCGTAGCATTGGCGCGGGCGTTGCCGATACCGCCCTGAAATTCGTAGTGTTCGCCCCCAATCTCGTCCATGAACCTGGAGGGTTCGCTGGTGCGAATCTGGCCAAAACGGTAGCGGTTTTGGGCGTATGAGATGGTCAGAAACTCTTTGGCCCGCGTGATGGCTACGTAAAACAAGCGTCGCTCCTCGTCCAACCCATTGGGGTCTTCCAAGGCCATGAAGGAAGGAAACAGGTTTTCTTCCAAGCCGGTCACAAAAACGCTGCGGAACTCCAGGCCCTTGGCGGCGTGTACGCTCATCAACGTGATGTGGTCGCGTTCGTCGTTCTTTTCGTCGGAATCGGTAAGCAGGGTGATGGTTTGCAGGTAAGCGGCCAGCGATCGGTCGGCGGTGTTGTCGAGGCCATCGGGATCGGGATTGGGGATATCTATTTGATTATCCGTAAATTCACTTACCGCATCCAGTACCGCATTCACGTTTTCGAGGCGACCGATGCCTTCGGGGCTGGTGTCGCTTTTGAGCAAATCCAACAAGCCCGACTTGCGCAAAATATCCGAAGCAAGGAGGAGGGCATTGTCATGGGCAGCGCGTTTTTGCCAGTCGTCCACCAAAGTGCGGAAACCCGCCAGCGATTTTTTGGCCCGGTCGGTCACATCGAGGGCAGGGTGGAGCATGGCCTGCCACATGGGCGTGTTGGTAGCCCCGGCGGCCTGACTGATCTTGTCCACCGTGGTGTCGCTAATGCCGCGCGTCGGAAAGTTGATGACGCGGCGCAGGGCCTCCTCATCATTGGGGTTTACGGCCAGGCGGAGGTAGGCCACGAAATCCTTAACTTCTTTGCGCTGGTAGAACGATACGCCGCCAAACACCCGGTAGGGCAGGTTCAACCGCCGCAGATGTTCCTCAAATTTCCGGCTCTGCGCGTTGGTGCGGTACAGTACCGCGATCTCCGTATTGGGCAGGTGATAGCGGTGTTTTTGTTCCAGAATCAAATCGGCCACGCGGCGGCTTTCCTCATCGTCGGTGACGCATTTGAGCAGTTTGATCTTGTGCCGATCTTCTTTGTCCGTCCAGATGGTCTTGTTGAGTTGGCGACGATTGAAAGAAATCACTTCATTGGCCGCCGATACGATATGGTGGGTGGAACGGTAGTTTTGCTCCAGCTTGAAAGTCTTCAACGCCGGGTAATCTTTTTCAAAATCGAGGATATTATCAATCGTTGCTCCCCGAAAAGCATAGATGCTCTGCGCGTCGTCGCCGACCACAAAGACGTTTTCCGGGCTGCCATCGTATTTCAGCAAACGCCGCAAAATCGCGTACTGCAAAAAGTTGGTGTCCTGGAACTCATCCACGTGGATGTAGCGGAACTTTTTTTGGTATTTAGCCACCACGTTGTCCGGGTTGTCGCGGAAGAGGCGGTAGAGTTGGAACAACAAATCATCGAAGTCCATGGCCCCGGAGCGCTGGCAGCGGGCGATGTATTTCTCGTAAATGTCCACTACGTAGGGGCGACGGGCCACCCGGTCTTGTTGCATCATATCGGCGTTGTCCCGATAGCCTTTGGGCGACATCAAGTTGCTCTTAGCCAACGAAATACGCGACCGGATAGCCGAGGCATTGTAGGCGTTTGTGTCCAAATTCATCTCCTTGATGATAGCGCGCAACACGCTCATCGTATCATCGGTGTCGTAGATGGAGAAGGCGGCGGGGAAGCCGATCTTGGTGGCCTCGGCGCGCAAAATGCGGGCGAAAATAGAGTGGAAGGTGCCCGCCCAGACTGACTGTGCCTTGTCGCCCACCACCTTGCTGATGCGTTCCTTCATCTCCTTGGCCGATTTATTGGTGAAGGTCAAGGTGAGGATTTCCCAAGGAGGGACGTTATTTTGCAGCAGATAAGCGATGCGGTAAGTCAGCACCCGCGTCTTGCCGGAGCCTGGCCCGGCGATGACCAGTACTGGCCCTTCGGTAGTGGTGACGGCAGCGCGTTGCACCGGGTTAAGTTCGTCGAGATAGTTCATCAAGTGAATGTGCTAATGTGAAAATATGCTAATCACAGTACCCTGCCTTGGAAAATCGCTTGATCTGCTATGGTGCAAATTGCCTTTTTGCCTTTTGCTTTTTGCTTTTTTCAACTTCTACTACCGGCAAAAATAGAATGTTCGGCTGGAATGTAGGGGTTTTAAATAAAATGTTTATAGAAAATCAACATAAATAATTTTAAACAATGCTACAATACGAACTAAGTTACTGGGAGCGCGAGACTTTTCTAAAAGGCATTGATGTCGCCATTATTGGCAGTGGAATTGTCGGGCTTACGGCGGCCATTCACCTAAAAACAAAACAACCTACCCTGCGGGTGGCCATCCTCGAACGGGGGGCCTTGCCTATCGGGGCCAGCACCCGCAATGCCGGATTTGCCTGTTTTGGCTCTATGACCGAGTTGCTGGACGATCTGACGCACCTGCCGGAAGATGAAGTACTGGCGATAGTAGAGAAACGTTGGCGCGGCCTCCAACAATTGCGCGAACTGGCGGGCGACGAGCGGCTGGGCTTTCAACTGCACGGCGGCTACGAGATGTTCAACGAGGACGAGGAAGGCATCTTTCAAGCCTGTGTGGACCGCATCCCTGATTTTAACCAAAAAATAGGGGCCATTACCGGCCATCTGGAAGGATATAAGGTGGTGGACGAACGACTGCCCAACTTCGGGTTCCACGCGGTGCGGCACTTGATCTTAAACCAACCGGAAGGGCAGGTCCACACCGGAAAAATGATGGCTACGCTTTTGGAATTGGCATTGGCCAAAGGTGTTCACATCTTCAATGGCATCGGAGTTCGGCACTTGGAGGACAGTTCGCAAGGCATCGAATTGGAAACGGAATACGGCTGGACGTTACGGGTCGGGCAAGTGCTGGTGGCGGTCAATGGTTTTGCTGGCCGTCTGCTGGGCCGCCCCGATGTGGTACCAGCACGCAACCAAGTGCTTATTACGCACCCAATTGCCGGTTTACGGGTAGAGGGCTGTTTTCACTACGACCGGGGCTACTTTTATTTTCGCAATATTGACGGACGGATTCTCTTGGGCGGTGGCCGCCATTTGGCCCGCGAGGCAGAGAACACCGATCAATTTGGGGCCAATATGCTGATCCGCAATGCATTGACGCGATTGCTACACCATGTGGTTTGCCCCGGCCAAAAAGTAGCCATACACAGCTGGTGGACGGGTATCCTCGGTTTGGGGCCGGTCAAAAAGCCCATCATTGAGCGTGTATCGCCCCACGTGGCGGTGGCGGTGCGGCTCAGCGGCATGGGGGTGGCCATTGGGACCTTGGTGGGGCGGGAAGGTGCAGAGTTAATAATGAATGATAAATGATGAATGCCTTTCGATATTCATCATTTATCGTTCATCATTCATCATTTTTTCAGTCCAATCTCCCGCAGCCTTTCATCCAGATATTCACCGGCAGTAATGGGTGTATAATGCAGTGGACTATCCTCAGTGACTAAAGCGGGCAAGCAGCTCAAATCCATACTGCTGACCGGGTGCAGGAAGAAGGGGATACTCAAGCGCGGCAGGTGCCAATCTTCTCGTGGTGGATTCACCACGCGGTGGGTTGTGCTTATCAGGTAGTTGTTGGTGAGGCGTTGGAGCATATCACCCACATTGATGACGATCTCGTCTGGTCCCGGCATCACGGCCACCCATTTGTTCTCGGAATTCAGCAGCTCCAGGCCCCCGGCACTGGCACCGACCAGCAGGGTAATCAGGTTGATATCCTCATGTTGCTCGGCACGGATGGCACTGGCCGGCTCGCGGCTGATGGGCGGATAAAAAATGGAGCGCAAGATGGAGTTGCCATGCGTAATGTGGCGTTCAAAGTAGTCAACACCCAAACCCAGATAAATAGCAATGGCCCGCAACAACTGGCTGCCAGCCTGCTCAAAAGCCCGGTACAACTCATGGCCCAACCGTGCGTAGTCCGCTACTTCGGTCACTTGCACATTGTCGGGGTACATACTTTTCAAGGGATGGTTGTCCGGTACCTCTTGGCCGATCTGAAAAAACTCTTTCAGGTCTGGCACCTGCGACTGCTTGGCGTGTTCTTTGCCAAAGGATGTGTAACCGCGCTGGCCGGCCATGCCCGCCACCTCGTAGCGGCGTTTTACGTCGTCTGGCAGGGCAAAAAAGGTTTTGGACGCCGCATAAAAGTCGTCCACCAGTTTTTTGGGAATGCCGTGGTGGACGACGGCCACGAAACCGACTTTGTGAAAGGCCTGGCCCAGGGCGCGAACAAATTCGGCGCGTTCGTCAGCATTGCCGTTGACGAATTTGGAAAGATCAACGGTGGGAACACCTTTCTCTTGCATAATTTTATGGATTTTTTTGAGTCGTTAAAACGTCTTACCAATCTTTTTTGTTCGTTTTCGGCACTTTCTTTTGCTGTACGGCAGCTCGGTACTTGCGCGCATTTTTGCGGTCTTCGGGGCCGATGGTGGTCTCCAGCATCCGTTCTGCCTCTTGGCGCGTCATTTTGCCGGGTTCGGTGGGCGGCGTGGGCTTTTCTCCCTGGCCAGAGGACTCCTGTGGTTTTTGGGGTTGGCCATCTTTCCCGTTGGGCTGCTCCTGTGACGGCTGTTTTTGATCATTGGGGGGTTGTTCTCCCGCTTGTTCCTGTTCTTGCTGTTTTTGTTTCTGCTGTCGTTTTTGCTCCTCTTCCTGTTCTTCTTTTAATTTCTGCTTGGCCATTTGCAGATTTTGCTTTGCGGCAGCGTCGCCAGGCTGTAGGCGCAAGCTGCTTTCATAGGCTGCGATAGCCTCTCCCCATTTGTGTTGTTTCAGCTGCGCATTGCCTAAGTTGTACCAAGCATCGGCCTTGGCAGCCGTCAATTGAGAACCTGCCACGGCTTGTTGGAATGCTTTTTCGGCTTCCGGGTATCTGCCCTGCTGGTATTCGGCACAGCCCAGGTTATAAGTCGCACTCCAGCTGCCGGGATTTTGCCGGACGACATCTTTATAGTGCTGTTGCGCGGCGGTATAGTTCTCCTGTAAGTATGCTTGGTCCCCGGCCCGTAGGGATTGGTGCGCAGTTTGGGCCAAGGCTTGGATGTGCACACATAACATCCAACCAATGACATAAAATACCTTTTTTGCACTGTTTTCCATAATGTCCATGCTATGCGGTTTTTTCGGAGATGTTCAATCAATAGGGTGTCTTTTTTCAACCTGTTTCCCAAACCCTTCCCTTACCCCTTGTCCACTCTCCTCCCTTCTTTTCTCCGAAACAAGACCCATTGCTCCGCTGCTAACAGCAGGATAGCGGGCAAGAGCAGCCACTGATAATACGATTCAAACTCGGTGAAAGACCGCACTTCCACGGTACGCTTTTGCAAGCGGTCCACTTCGCGCCGTAACGCATTGATTGCCCGATTGCCTTGACTTATATGGTACGCAGCCCCACGGCCAGCACGGGCAATTTCCGCCAGCAATGCCTCATTCAGGCGGGTCGTGACCACTTGGCCTTGCTCATCCCGCTTGTACTCGCTACTCCCCAAGCCACCGATCGGAATAGGGCCACCGTTGGAAGTGCCAACCCCCACTGTGCAAACCACTACCCCATCGTCCGCCGCTGCCTCGGCACGATCCACCGCTTCGTCGTCGTGGCTTTCTCCGTCGGTGATTAGGATGAGCATTCTTCCACCGCCCGTCCCGGCAGCGAAGGATTCCATGGCCAAGTCTATGGCTGCCGGGATGGCTGTTCCCTGTTCGGTGATGAGATCGGGGCTGGCGGTTTGCAGGCTTTGCAGGGAGAAATTGTAGTCCGTCGAAAGCGGCATTTGTAGAAAAGCATCGCCGGCAAAAAAGATCAACCCAATCCGCTCGCCTTCCAGTGCCTGCACCAATTTGCTCGAAAAACGCTGGGCCAGCTCTAATCGGCTGGGGACCACGTCCCTGGCCCACATACTTTGCGAGATGTCGAGCGCAATAAACAGGTCGGCACTTTTCTGGGTCACGTTTTGGGCCTTTGCTCCCCAGCGCGGATTGGCCCAAGCCAGGGCCAAAAATACCAGACCAAGGGCCAAAAAGCCGTTTTTTAACCAAAACTGGCCCGGCGAAAAATCGGGCAGCAGACGCGACATCAACTTCGACTCTCCCAACTGCCGCAAGGTTCGTTGCCGCCAAAACCAATAACCCAATACCAGCAAAGCCAGCAGCGGCACGGTCGCCAATAGCCACAGATGTTCCGGGTGCTCGAATGTCATGGCTGGTTGGCTGGTTGATTAGTTTATTGGTGGACTGGTAGATTAGTCATTGGTATGTTGGATGGCGTTGAGTTTCTGTTTCCGCTTCCGCTTTGTCTTTCTAATAAAGCTTAGCTATTGCTTGGCTCCATTTGCCATTTGCTGATTAGACTTTTCGCGAAAGTTGATTCCCATAACCCCGCGATTTATCGCGGGTAACGAGCAACGATCAATGCTGGGCTTTAGCCCAAAGCAAGCTATCGCTTTTGGGCTAAAGCCCAGATTTGTTGACTGTTTGCACCCCGGATTAAAGTTCCGGGGTTTGTAGGAATAGGCTTTTGCAAAAAGTCTATTTATTTTTAGATGTTTGTTTACCTACTTTATATGCTGATTAGTGTTATATCTGTTGATAGTTCCATAGCTTAAAATTAGATTTGACCATGAAGTTGAAGGTCCAAGTTTCTGCTAAATATACCGAGGGAGGGATTCTTTCGTGCGGCAACGACCAGGCTTTTAGGCTTGCAAAAGTCGCAGGAAAGTTGCTCATACTGCCGTACTGCTTTAGCCTTTGAATGAATAGGTTTTTCTTTGCGGGTACTCAACTGCTGGTTTAACTTGAAAAGGCAATTATTGGTCGCTGATGCGGTCTTATCAGAAAAAAGTAAAGGCAATAACCAGCATTCGATTTCATTGACGGCGATGGCAAAAATAATTCTCATCCGGTGGTCAGTAAGAAATTCGACACCAAAAGCCAGGGTTATTAGTTGTTCAAATTGCTGCACTGCCTGCTCCACCAGTCTCTCCACTGATTGGGCGAGATTCAATTCAAAAGGTTTTTCGTTCAGCCGGTCGGTGTCAATCTGGATGATTAAAAAATCATTCTCCTCGAAAGCATCCCGAAACAAAGTGGAACGACAATATTCCAACACCCGTGTCCATCTCCCCCTGCTTCCTGCTGCAT
>JAYUXG010000090.1:0-5045 GCA_043753125.1 Saprospirales bacterium
GTCTTTTTCATGAGCTGTTTTGCCTCCGTGCCGGTGACCGTGCCTGTTAACACAGCCAAGGCTTGGGCATGTTGCGAAAACGTGGCCTTGGTCGGTGTATCGGCAAAGTAGCCGGTGGCTGCATCAAAATACAACCGCCGGGCCGCCAGACGCATGGTCTCCGCCGTATGGCGATAATCGGCGGCTAAACTGGCATGACCCAGGGCGTCCTCCAAATCGGCAGCGGACTGAAGGGCCAGCAGAAATTGAAAATCCAGCATAGCCGATTGACTATCAGCGGTTTGGGGTGCTACACCTGCCTCCCACGGCGTTGCCCAGTCGGTAAAAGACCAGTGCGGCAGATGGCCCAGCGAACCATCTTGGCGCAGTCGGGCCTGAAAAAAAGACAGCACCGAGCGCACGGCGGGCAGTTGCTTTTGTACAAAGGCGGCATCGTCGCGGTAACGCCAAAAATCGTGGACCATGCCGATCCACCACAGCGAGAACGGCGCGATGTATTGGTCCAGGCGGGCCGGGTAACGGCTTCGCGTGATACCGTCTGCCCCCAGCGACTGGCGGATTTGCTCAATGGCGTTGCGCGGCAGACGGTCATCGCCAGTATGGAAATAGGTTAGCAGGGCCTGGATGCGGGTGTCGCCGATGTATTGCAGCCGTTCGTAGTAGGGACAATCCATGTAGGTCTCGTGGGCGCAGAGTTGGGCCGTGCGCCAACCCACTTGCCACATCTTGGCCATTTCGGCATTTTCGGTGTCCAGGCGGGCACGTTGTTGCATTGGGTAGGCGGTGTACCAACCCTGCACCGACGACAAAATCAGCGGCTCCGCCCCCGTCTCAATCCGCAGTTCGACATATCGCCAGGTGCGCCACCAGAGCGTCTCCCATTGCCGGTTCTGTCCGCCGTCCGGACGGATGGAGTCGTACATCCCGTACAGTTTCTTACCCGCCACGGCGTTCCGGTCGTTTTTCCACAGCGGGAAGCTGTCCATCAAGGCCTCGGCGTAGGCCACCCGGATAGCCGATCCTTGACCACCCGACCAACGCAACCGCAGGTAGGCCGTGGTCAGCTCGCCTTGATCGAGCAATAGGCGCACGGTGGTGCGTGCTGGTATGCGCAAAGTGCTGTCAGGCAAATAGTTGCCCACCGGGAGGCCCGCGCTTTCGCGCAACCTGGGGGCCGGAAGCAGCGCATAGGTCTGGGCAGGTAAAGGATTGGGTTCCAAATACCAGGCATCGTACCAGGGAAACCAATGGTCCACCGGGATGCCGGGTTGCAAGACCTGTGGGCGCGCCCAGTGCTGATCCGGGTAGTGGGGTTGCTTCCAGCCCCAAGGGTAGGCGGCCGCCTGGAAGTACTCGCCCGGCCCGGCGACGTAATAGGTGTGCAGGTTTACGCGGGTAGGCAACCATGCGGTGCAGGGCTGGACGCGCCAGGAAGTATCGGTGTTGGCCGGGGCTTCGCGTGGTGTGGCTCCTTGTAGTAGCCAGGCCGGACGCAGGGACGGCAGGGCGAGCGGTTGGTCATCGCCACCTTGCCAGATCATCGCCGCCAGTACGTTCTCGCCCTTTTGCAAATAAGGAGCCAAGTCGAACGTCTCGTAACGCCAGTGCAATGGGTGGCTGGAGGCCGGCCCCATCCCTACCAGCTGGCCATTGACGTACAGCCGAAAACGCGGGTCAGCGGAGACGTGGACGCGAAACGTGTCCGGCTGGGAGGAGAGCAGCAGTGTTTTGCGGAAAAGAAAAACGCCATAAGTGTGCGGATTCGCCCCTGCCGGGGCAATCCATTGGGCGGGCCACTTTTGAGTGCGCAGCGGTTGGCCGGACAGGGCAAGCGGGCAAATGGCCAAAAAAAAATAAGAGAAAAGTTGGCGTAGGCTCATTTTTACACTTGAAAAGTAATAGGCCAAATTTATTTACACGTTGATTCCCTGCGCCAACAACTTCTTCCACTCCGGGTGTTTTTTTACATAAGCCTTCACAAAAGAGCACCACGGCACCAGTTTGAGGCTGTTATCCTGCATATAGTGCAGCGTTTTTTCTACAATGGCCGTACCCACGCCTCGGCCCTCCAATTCGGGCGGTACTTCAGTGTGGAGCAGGGACATCCGGCCTTTCTGTAGTTCGTACTCGATCTTTGCCTTTTGTCCATTGACCGCCAGCTCAAATTGCCGGGACAATTCATTGTTTACCAAGGGAATATCTTCCAATTCTGGGCGCATACCGTAAAGGTAAGTGGTTGAGACGATAAAACTTTTATTGCTTTGTTGCGTATATATGCCGTACTAAATTGTTAACCCTATGCGCAACAACAAATTCTACTTCGCTATTGTCCTGTTGGGAGCCTCTTTGCTAGGCTGCCAGAAAGAATCTGCTCCAACTTTGGGTACGTCCTCCGTAGCCTTCACGCCCACCCTGCTGACCTTCCAAGTGGGCGACCGCAGCTATGAATTAGGTGCTGTATCCAACCCTGACCGCGACCAAGGGCAGGCCTGCCAAAGTTCGCAGGGGGAAAGTTACAATTCCAGTGCCAGCCTGGAAGCGGATTGGACCCGCTACGCCGTGGCTGGAAAGTTGCTCCACA
Source organism: Saprospirales bacterium (assembly GCA_043753125.1). GTDB lineage: Bacteria > Bacteroidota > Bacteroidia > Chitinophagales > Saprospiraceae > M3007. The sequence goes on from JAYUXG010000090.1 coordinate 2,582, forward strand.
TTACCCGCCAGCAAGAGGCCTCGGCTCCATCTATCCGCTTGACCCTCGTTGGCACAGTCGATTTGGATGCCATGACGCTGCCCGCTACGGCGACCAATGTCCACCTCCTGTTGGCCGACCCAGTCGGGAGCCTGACGCCACTGGGCGATGATCCGACCGCCAGCAACGGCCAGCAATACTATGATGGCACGGGAGAAGCGGTCAATTTGACCATTACCAGCAAAGTTGGCAATGTGATCCACGGCACATTCAGCGGAGTGGTCACCACGCTGGACGGGGCATCTGTACAGTTGCAGGAAGGCCGTTTCCAAGCGCATTTGAGTCGCTATTAGGAACTGTTTTCGGCTTAAATGCCGAGGCTAGATCATCCGCTGAAACATCTGGTGTACGCCCCTTTCGATCTGGTCATAGGCGGCGTTGGACTGGTATATGGCCATCATATCGGCCAGGATGCGGTCTTTGTCAGCCTGCGACTTGCAGTACTTATCTTTGTAAAACATGATGATTTCCAGGGCATCCGCGTCGTGGCAACGCTGGAAGATGGCCTTGATCCGTTCATAGTCCTTCGTCGACAGGATGGGAATAATCAGGTTTTCTTCTTCCAGAGAAATCTGCCCGTCCACGTTGGCTGCGTACAGCATGGTGAAGGCGTGGAATTCCGAGTAAGTCCAATGTTGTGTGTCGTCGGCCATAATACTGGGTTTAGGATGTTAAAAATATAAAAGGGGGAAGCGGGGAAAGGCGGAGGGTTTACAAAAGTTGATGGCTAACTACACCATATATTAAGTTGTTTTGAGTATTTGAGGATGTGAGTATTTGATCAATTATCTGATTAACAAGTGATTTGATCAAATACTCGCATCCTCAGAAATCTAATTTACAGTGTACTAATGCTTGATGCGTTTATTCCGTTTAAGATCGGGTTATTTTGGCTGTAAAAATCAACAAAAAAGCGATGGGCAGAACTGGGTTTTGACGGCGAAAGTTATCAAAGTTCAGGCATTCCCATTAGAGCGATTACCTTTGCCTTCGTTTCATGCACTTGGCACGGGTGTAATTTTTCAACCTTTTCATCCATCTCCACCTCTTTCTTGAACCTCCCCTTTTTCATCGCTCGTCGTATTGCTTTCGATTCGGGCCGAAATTTTTCCCGGCTGATTATCCGTATTGCGGTCATCGCGGTGGCCTTGAGCGTAGCGGTCATGATCGCCGCCACGGGACTGATCGCTGGTTTCAAGAGCGAGATCAGCAAGAAGATCTTCGAGTTTTGGGGACATATCCATATTTCGGACACCGCTTATTCCCTCTCGTTTGAGCCGCAGCCAATTGAAAAAAACCAGTCCTTTTATCCTTCGCTGGATACGGTGACCGGCATTTCTACGGCGGAACTGGCCTTGATGGAGCATGGCGAACGCCCTCCGCGTGGCGGCATCCGGCACATCCAAGCCTTTGCCCACGACCCCGGCATTATTCGTACCAAAACGGCGATGGAGGGCATTTTGCTGAAAGGTATTGGTACGGATTTCGACTGGGCCAACCTGCAACCTTACCTGTTGGAGGGCAAACCGATTGCCCTGACCGACTCGGCTGCTTCGCGTGACATCATTATCAGCCGCCAAACCGCTGACCGGCTACAGGTAGGCGTAGGTGACAAACTGGTCGTTTATTTTGTAAAAGAAGGCCAGCAACTTGCCCGGCGCTTCCAGATTTGTGGGTTGTACAAGACCGGCCTGGAGGAATACGACCTCAAGTTCGCGCTATGCGACATCAGGGTGGTGCAGGAACTGCTGGGCTGGAATGCCGATCAAGTTGCCGGCTTCGAAGTATGGCTGGACGACATCCGCGACATGGATACATACAACGAGTTCATTTACAACGAGATGACCGGGTCTGATTTGCTGGCGGTGAGCATCCGGGAGAAATTTCCGGCCATTTTCGAGTGGCTACAGTTGCAGGACTACAACGAAATCGTCATCCTCGGCCTCATGCTGGTGGTGGCTATCGTGAACATGGTAACCGCCCTGATGGTCTTGGTGCTGGAGCGAACTACCATGATCGGGGTGCTAAAGGCTCTGGGCGAAAACAATGGCCGCATCCGCGAAATATTCCTGTACCACGCCGCCGTGATCACCCTGACCGGGATGTTTTGGGGTAACTTGATCGGTCTGGGTTTTTGCTGGTTGCAAGACAAATACCACCTCATCCGCTTGAACGAGGCCGACTATTACCTGTCCTACGCGCCAGTACAATTGAACTGGGCGGCCGTCCTCGGCATCAATGTCGGCACCTTGCTTATTACGTTGGTCTTCTTGCTGTTGCCCTCGCTGGTAGTGTCGAATATTGCGCCGGTGCGGGCCATTCGGTTCAAGTAGTAGTGGTTCGATTTAGCATTTGCGCAAAACCATTATTGAAGATTGGTAGTGGTGGCATGGGTTCTGTAAGGGTTTTCAAAGAAAACCCTTAC
>JAYUXG010000091.1:0-1987 GCA_043753125.1 Saprospirales bacterium
GTTCGGACGAACGCCCACCGTAATGCCCACATAACCACAGGGGATGGTGTCGCCTTGCTTGGTGAGCACTGCTTTTACCTTGCCCTCCACGGTGGGCAGTATTTCCTGCAATTCTGTTTCCAGCCGCAGATCAATATGGTGCTCGCGCAAATGGCGGGTCACCATGGCGGACTCTTCCGGTGGCAAGATGTTGTTCCAAAAATCGGCTTCCCGTACCAGAAAAGTGACTGGAATGTGGCGACTGTGGAACATTTCGACCATTTCTATACCAATCAGGCCGCCACCGACTACTACCGCGCGGGCATCTGCCCGTTTTTCCAGGCTGATGGCGTGATTTTCCATTGCCTCCAAGTCCTGTTTGGAATACAGCCCCCGCACGCCGTCGAGGTCTTGGCCCGGCCAGCCGAATTTGTTGGATTTGGAGCCGGTCGCCAGCAACAGCCGGTTGTAGGCCAGGCTTTCGCCGTTGGCAAAAAACAGTTTTTTGTCTTGAAAATCAATGCGTTCCACGCGGCCGCGGCGGAGTTGGAGGCGATTTTTTTCCCAAAACCAGGATTCGTAGGGCTGGGTGTCCTGGAAACGGAGGTGGCCCATGTACACATACATCAGGGCAGTACGGCTGAAAAAGTAGTCCGCTTCGTCGGAGACAATGGTGATGTCGTGGTCGCTGCGTTTGCGGATATGCCGGGCGGCGGTGATGCCGCTGATGCCGTTGCCGAGGATGACGATGTGCATGAATGGTCGGAAGCGTGAACGCGTTTGGAGATAGCAGATTGGGCCTTCGAAGGTCATTAACTCATACGCAAAAACCCGCTGCCAAGATTTTAAGGATGACTTACAGGTATCAAAGCAAGGTCTTGAAGAGTGCGCCTAACCGCCGCTTCAAAACGCTGAAAAGCTGGCAGTTGTCTAAGTGGACTGTAATCATCTATTTTTTCAGCAACAATATGTGTCGCCGAATGTACACGCAGTTTTTCCAAGCTGCGGCCTTTTAGATTGCTGGCTGTCTTAATTAGGCTGAACAAAAGATTTTTAGGGTCTGGTTCCTCCTCCAGGCGAGCAAACTTTGGGAGGACTAGTTCGCCTCCAAAATTTCGATTGCCAGCAGCCGGTTTGATAGCATTAAGATCGATTAATAACCAGACTTCGGTCATTCGTACTGGAATGATTGGTATAAGTTTCCGCTGGCTTGTTTGGGATGCCTTTTCCCAAAATCCTCGAATCTCTATTTCCCTATTCTCCACTGTTTCGGCCTCTGCATCCCGATGGACAAAAATTATATCACATGGATACTGAAGGATAGCAGCCTCTATGCGCTGATCAAGTTTGTTAAACGGTGGTGGCTGTTTGTAGCCCGAGAAATCTGCAAAATTGCCTTGAACGGGTATTTTGGGCAATAGATCGCTGATTAACCAATCGATAGTATGTAGCAATACTCGGTCAGAACCGCCATCGGCGAGCAAGGTGTAGCGCAATTCCTTCATGAGAATAGGGATAGCTGAGAGGCAATCTGACGGACATCATCACGCTCAGCAACCGTTTTCCTGTTTTCTGGTTTTTGGGCTGTTGACGGCTGTACAGAACCGTTTTCGGCATATGGTTCAGAGGTGTCGCCCAGATAGGCAAGCAAATCGCCCATTGCGATTATCTTGTTGGATATTTCTGGTATTTTGTTTCTCCATGTACCATTAAAATGGGCAAAGGCAATCACTTTGTGCTTCACCCCGGCTCTTTCATCGTACCGCTCCTCCGTTTTCGCCACCAGAAGACTACCTTCTGGAACTTGTCTTACTACCGAGGGCGAGTGCGTGTTAATAATCACCTGCCGAAAGGGGTTATCCATATTTATTTCAATATTGGTATCGCAGGCAATATCCTGCAATAGTTGAAGCATTGCCTTTATCTTTTTAGGGTGTATGCCATTTTCCGGTTCTTCCAAGCAAATGATTCCACCTGATTGATAGTCCAATTCGAGAATAGCCAACGC
>JAYUXG010000092.1:0-1987 GCA_043753125.1 Saprospirales bacterium
TACATAACTTGAAAATCGTGCCACTAGTATGTTTTTCGATAGAAACAAAGAGCCAAAAAAAAATTTTAGTCAGACATTAAATGTAAAACCATTTATTGAGAAAATAAATCAACTATCTTCAAGTGATAAATTTTATGTTCGCAATTACTATTTAAGAATTTTACATCAATTGGGAGAATCAAATTACAAAACCAACTCTCAATTCGTCTCGGGTTCAATTATTGAATATGAGGCAGAAAAATTTTCAAATAATGAAATTATGATTCATTTTTGGGATTTGGATTTTAACAAACAAAAACTTCCAATAGGAATCCCTACTTTTAAAGGTAAGCCATATAGACACCAAAAAGAAATATCTGTTTTTTCTGCTATATTTCCTCAATTTATTTATTCATTCAAGTATAAGCACAAGACTTATCCTAATCCAGCAATTCTACATTCTAACAATTTAGAATTGGCTGTGCTTTGTGGGTTAGAAATAAATCAAGATTATTTTGCGCATAGACTAAAAAATGAAACTAATTACGATAAAGGCGTTGAAACTGACGGAGGAAAATATTGGGAAATTGAATAAAAATTCTTATCCGTTTTATTCATGGGAAAGATTAAAATCTTGATTTATGATTTTTGCCTCACCTCAAACAACAATTCTGACCGGAAGAAACAAACATTGAATTCCTGGAAGAAATTGGTTTGACCCAAAATTAATGGCATCTGGTCGGTTTTCGCCCATGCAAACACCAGCCTGCACTGCTGGAAAGTACCGACTTGACCAAACAGAAGAACACCCACTGCCTCAACTTCTGCAAGGTTGCCCGAGAGTGGTACATGAGTTTTGTATTCTTCCCATTCCAGGCCCAATGATTTACCCAATGTGTAAGGCAAGACGTTGATGGTTGAACCCGTATCAAGCAGCCCATGGCTTTCCACTCTTTGATTTCCCACAATCAGGGTAATTGGCAAGTATGGTAGCAAGCCCGTGCTGCCGCTTGCTCGTTCAGTGAGCATATACGAAAACCTCATCGCTTTATTCATGCGACGAAGAAATAGAAGGTCCGTTCAACAACCGCATCAGCACGTCAGATGCCTCATACGCATCAAGTGGTGTCCAGACTGGATAGGAGTGATTGGGTGCCAATTGAATACTGTCTTGTCCTGTTAGCTCAGCGGCCAGTATTTGGATCAACACAACTTTCTCTTGCCACTGCAATTTTTTTAGCAATGGCAGCAAAGCGGAAATATTTTCGGTAAAGGCTCCCATAATTTTTTCCACAAAGTTACATGATTGTTCGACATCCCAAAAACCGGACGGCAAGGCCATGACCAGCTTTCTACCAACGGCGGCACCAGCACGGGTGGCGGCACTGGGAATGGCGGGCAATAAAGCCTCCAAGAATATTTGCTTAGCCTTCCGTTCCTAAGAGGTTGGACCGACCCAACTGGGTACATTTCAAACTTCTGCACCCCTCTAAGCCAATTAAATATGCGGGCAGGCAAAGATTTGGAATGCACCCTCCCGGCCTGGACTGGCCACGCGATTGGTGACAAACCTTATTTTTGACAAAAATAGCCATAGTGTGATTACGGAGGCATTTTGTCATCCACTATCTCGTGTATATATTGTTTTGTTCCAAAAAGCGGGGTGCGGTCGTTTTTCAACAACCATCGGCACTTTAGTTAAAATTTAAAAAATCGCCAACAGTTGGTGAAAAACCGAAATGCAAGTCTATTTTTGCCGCTACCCCGGCCAATTTATGTCTTACTGTCCTTCCTAATCTTACACACACCGTGAAGCAAAACAATCGTCTGCCGCAACGCTGGTTGCGGCCTTTAAAACGAATGACCGTACGCAATGGAGTAGCTTTGGTTGGCCTTTTTACCCTGGCCGCCGGTCTTTTTGCCGCTACCCTCCACCGCGCCTCTCTGCGCCAACCGGCGGCACTTTTGTTCTCCCAAACGCCCCTTGCCGCTTACCCGGAAGCACCCG
>JAYUXG010000093.1:0-12019 GCA_043753125.1 Saprospirales bacterium
AATCGGGGTTGCATTCTAGAGTTTGCCTACGGCACCAGTGCGGTCGGTGCCGATCCATTGGAGCAGATAGTGCAAGTGTATCCCAACCCCGCCAACCAGACCCTGCGTCTTGATCTGACGGCCTTGCCCGCTGGCCCGGTGTGGATCAGGGCGTATAATTCTTTAGGTGTGCAAGTCATTGACCAGCAATGGGATGTGCTGCCACGTCAAGCCTTGAACATGGATATTTCCGGCTGGTCGGAGGGCCATTATTTCATGTCTATCCAATCCATGAGCAAAGTACCCGCTTACCGGATAGGGAAAACTATAGCGGTGCAACGTCAATAAAAGCAATAAGGCAATGGGCAAAAAAGCAAAAGGCAAGACCATTTTGAAAATTGCTTATTGCCTTCTGCTCATTACTCATTGCCCATTTAGTTGGCAAACACCATCTGTCGGCTCCCCAGTAGGTGGCCATCAATCACCAGACTACAGGCGAACGTACCCCGCACTCCATAGCCGTGTGTGTACAGTGCTTCGTTCAGCCCCGCTTGTAAGCGGACGGGCAAGATGGCTACCACCTTGCCTTGGGCATCGGTGATTTGTACCTGTGCTTGGTTGTAGTTTGGCACTTTATTGACCCAGAAGGACAGCCAGGTTGCCTCATCGAAAGGGTTGGGTTTATTGGGCAAAAGGCGGATGTTTGCTTCCGCCTGTCCGTCCAGCTCTTGGGTAGCAGAGGCCGCAGCAACGATCTTTTCGCCAGTAAAGACGCTTTCCACGCCCTCAATATTCACTGCGCCAACGCTCAGAAACAAAGCCCCGGTGGCATTGCAGGGAAACACGCCCGTGGTAGCCCCAACCAGCGTGTAAACGGTATCCCAGTCGGCACTGACCGACCGCAGGGCTATCCGATACGCCCCGACTTGCGCCGTGTCTACAATGTTGACTGTCAATTGATTGCCCGATCTGCTGCCCGTGTAATCCACAGGTGTCGGCACCCCATAGGCAGCCATAGCTGCTGCATTGGCGTTGACGACAGCGTTGCGCGCCAAATAATTGAAATCTACAAAAAACGAGTCCACCGCACCGTCATTGTCTGTGTCTGCGCCCAGTACATCGCGGGAGCTGTGCTGCCGATCGGTGTAGTTGGGGCCGATCGACGCATCGCCATGCTCGTTCGCCGAGGTAAAACGCATGGCTGTGTAACCGTGTTCCCGGAAAGGAATGTGGTCGCCCCCGCGCCCGGTGCGATCTTCGGGCGACATGACGCGGAGGTTCATCGGCACGCTGGTCACGGGCAGTATATTTTCACGGTACTCCAGTTTGATAAAACGGGCCAGTTGCTTATGTTTGGAATTGAACCCTCCGAAAGAAAACATCCGCACGCTGGTCGAGTCTACGTCGTTCAGGCCGGAGCAGGAAGGTGGGGAAGAAGTTTTACCACAGATGATGCCGCCAATCACATCGTTGTTGAGCACCACGCGCAACGGAATACTTTTCTGCTGCACATACTCCGCAAATGCCGCCGCCCCGTATAGCCCCTGTTCTTCAGCGATGGTCACCATAAACACGATGGTGTTGGCATACGAAAATTGGGACATTACCCGCGCCAACTCAATCACCAGCGCCGTACCAGTGCCATTGTCCTCAATACCTTCGGCGATACAAGCGGTATCGCAAAGGCCCTCGCAACGACTGTCAATATGCCCTTCCACCAGGATAACTCCGGGCCGGGTCGGGTCGGTGCCGGGCAACACGGCAAAAATGTCGCGGTGTTGGCCCACGGTGCAAATATCCTGGTCAAATTGCAGATAAGAAGGGATTAGCCGTCCACCATTGGCTACGCCAAACGCAGCAAACTTTTGGTGTACCCACCGCCGCGCCGCGCCTATGCCAGTGGTGGTCGAGAGCGTATCGGCACCGGAATTTCGATTGCCAAAAGTGCTGAGGCGCAGGATGTTGGCCCGGAGGCTGTCCGGCGAAATGCGAGCGTTTAACTCGGCTGCCAACGCTGCCGGAGCGGGATTTGGAATAGTGGGAGCATAGTCGGCAGCATTGTAATTGCCCACCAAGATTTGCTCTGCTAAGGCATTGGTAGACAGGATGTTGATCTGTTGTCCGACCAGATAAGTGGGCAAGGATAAAAGCAGGAGAAGGAAAATTTTGAACATAGTGCGAGCAGATTTTTGACAAAAATAGCCAAAAATTATGGCCGTTGATTAAATAGGCAAAAGGCAATGCTCTGAAAATTGCCACATTTGCAATTTGCCACCTTGAATTACATGACCAAAAATGATTTGATCTTAGTGACCGGCGGCACGGGCTTCCTCGGTTCTTACTTGCTGCGGATGCTGGTCCGGCGGGGATTGCGCGTGCGTGCACTGCGACGCGCCACAAGTCCCATGCATCTGGTGCAGGAGGTGGCCGATCAAGTGGAATGGGTGGACAGCGACGTGACGGACGTGCTGAATTTAGATGCGGCTTTTGAGGGGGTTACCCACGTTTTTCACTGCGCCGCCATCGTGTCGTTTCACCCCCGCGACCTGCGCCGCATGATGCAGATTAATGTGGAAGGTACGGCCAACGTCGTCAATCTGGCCCTCGCCCACCAGGTGCAGAAGCTGGTCCACGTCAGCAGCATTGCGGCTTTGGGGCGTACCAAAGAGCGGCCTCAACTGGATGAAGCGGCCAAATGGGTCACCAGTAAAGCCAACAGCCAGTACGCCATCAGCAAGTATTTGGCCGAACAGGAAGTGTGGCGCGGCCAGGCCGAGGGACTGAGCACGGCCATTGTGAATCCCGCTATTATCATGGGTAGTGGTTTTTGGGAGTTGGGGTCGGCACTTTTTTTCAAACAGGTGGACGGCGGCCTGAAGTTCGCACCCGTGGGCCGCTCCGGTTTTGTGGATGTTCGGGATGTCGCCGATTTCATGCTCCGATTGATGGAAAGCGAAGTGGGCGGCCAGCGTTACATCCTCAGTGCCGAAAACGTGGAGTACAAGCAGTTTTTTCGCAGCATTGCTGCTGCTTTGCACACCAAGCCTCCGTTTATCAAGGTGACCCCACTGCTGGCGGAAATCGCCTGGCGAGTGGAGTGGCTAAAAGAGAAGTTGCTGGGTGGCGAGCCAATGGTAACCAAAGAAAGTGCGCGGAGCAGCGTCTCCAATTTTTATTACCATAACGAAAAATCGCTCGCCTTTGGGTTCCAGTACCGACCCTTGGAACAGACTATTCGCGAGACCGCAGCCCAGTATTTGACGGCCAAAAAATCTGGTTTGTCAGCCTCCATACTGCCAATATGAAGTTTGGGAAACTTTTCGCCCTAAACCTTTCGTTTCTTTGCCCCTATGGAACATCCAAAATTCACCATTGATAAACAGCGGATGCGCGAACGCCGGGCAACCCTGGAGCTCATCCGTGTGCGCCTGAAGGATGATTTTGTCGGCATTGACGAGATCATTGATAATCTGCTGGACTACATCCAGATTTGGTATTTAATGCCGGAAATACTCACCCGTCCTATTATTGTCTGCTTGTGGGGCATGACCGGGGTTGGCAAGACTGACTTAGTGCGCAAATTGGTCAACTACCTCGACTTTCAAGAGCGTTTCGCGGAAGTAGAGCTCGGCAACACCGACAACACCAGCTATTTCAGCAGCGTCACGGCTATTTTGAAGGCCAATGGCCTCACCGACGGCAAGCCTGCTATTGTCCTTTTCGATGAAATTCAACGGTTTTATACCGTGGAGCAAGATGGCGCACCGGTGTCCGGCACCAAGTTCACCGACTTTTGGGAGCTGCTCAGCGATGGCCGATTGGCGCGCCGCGAAAAAGACGATCTCGACTACTACATCAGCGATTTCATGTTCAACCAGCGGCAGCGCGCCCGTCGCCCCGCCGATATGCCGCCGCCCGACAACGAAGATCCGCTATTCGATACAGTGGGCATCTGGGAGGCACGGAACTTGAAAAAAATGCTTGATTTGCAAGAGGATGTGGTGGATATCGCCGACATGAGCAAAAAGCAGATGCTCGACCTCATCATGGAGGCCAAAAGTCGCAAGCGCGTATTTGAGCCAGTGGACTATAGCCAGACGTTGATCTTGATCAGCGGGAATCTGGATGAGGCTTTCCAAATGGCCACCCACACCTCTGACAGTGAGGTGGATGCCGATATTTACCACGCGTTTACCAAGAAAATAACGGCGGTAGACATCAAAAATGCCCTCACCCGACGGTTTCGCCCGGAACAGGTGGCGCGTTTTGGCAACATCCATTTGATCTATCCCAGCCTGCGCAAAGCCAACTTTGAGACCCTTATCCGTAAGGAAGTGGGCAAAATCATGGTGCGCACCGCAGAAAATCTGGGGGTGACGATTGAAGTGAGCGAAAATATTTTTCATTTGATCTATCGCAATGGGGTATTTCCGGTGCAGGGTGTACGCCCGGTGTTCAGCAGCGTGACCGACATCCTGGAGACCAATCTCAGCAAGTTTCTTTTTGAAGCCCTCAACGAAGATTACCACGCTTTGTCCATCGACTACGACAACGAGGCGCAAACCATCATGGCCAAGATCGAGGATAAGGAAATGCGCATTCCGTTCGTCGGGCGCATCGACAAAATCCGCCAGGGCAACATTGATGATGTAGTGGCCAACGTAAGCGTACACGAGGCAGGCCATGCCGTGGCCTACGTGGCCTTGTTCGGGCTGGCACCACTGCAACTAAAGTCGAAAGTGGCCAGCAGCTACGCCTCGGGTTTCACTTTCCCGCACGAGATCTACGAAACCAAAGAGAGTATTGTCAAGAAAATCACGGTTTTTCTGGCGGGTGGCATTGCCGAGGAAATCATTTTCGGCGAATCCAACGCTACAGTGGGTCGCCTCAATGATCGGGAAAACGCTTCTATGTTGTGCATGGACTACATCCGCCGCTACGGCTTTGATCCACAGTACCAGGCCAATTATTCGCTCGAGTACGCCTGGGCGATGGACAAATTTGACACCGATAAGGAGGTGGAAAAAATGATCTCCGGTTTGGTGGCGGATACACGCACCCTACTGAACAACCACCGCGACTTCCTGGTCGCGCTTTCCCGCCACCTGCACTCCAAAGGCAGCTTGGATGCCAGGGATGTGGCCCCCATTGCCCAAGAATATGGGCTGACCGCAGAAATCCGGGAAGAGGGGTATTTGCATTTGCCGGGATACCGGGAGAAGATGGGGTAACGCGGATTTTGCAGATTTATAATCGGATTACGCGGATTTTGAACACCATAATATTTAAATGCTAATTTGTTCCCTACCAACGAATCAACGCACTCGCCCAGGTAAAACCACTACCAAAGGCAGCCAAACACACCAAGTCGCCGACCTGCACTTTGCCCGCTTCCCAGGCTTCGCAAAGCGCAATAGGAATAGAAGCCGCCGTGGTATTCCCATATTTCTGAATGTTGTTCCACACCTGATCGTCGCGCAGACCGAGGATTTTTTGTACAAACTGGCTGATGCGCAGGTTGGCTTGGTGCGGGATGAGCATGGCAATATCGGAGGTCTGCAAACCCGCTTCCTGCAAGGCCTCGCGAATAACTTCGGGGAACTTTTGTACCGCCATCTTGAACACGAACTGGCCCTCCATCGTCGGGAAGGTCAGGCCATCGGCCAACATTTTTTCGGTGAGAAACATCCCGCCGTAAGTATCAGGTGCCGGGTAGCCCAAATCTACCTCTTCCCCCAGTTTTTTGTAATGGTAGCCACCGTGTGCGCCAGGATTAATGTAGGACAGTTTCTCCGCGTAGGTGCCGTCGGAGTGGAGTTTGGTGGTCAATATTCCCTGGTTCGGCTCTTCGGTGGGCTGTAGCACGACTGCTCCCGCTCCATCGCCAAAGATGACCGTCACGTTGCGGCCCCGCGTGCTGAAATCAAGCCCCATCGAGTGCATTTCGGAGCCGATAATCAGCACATTTTTGTACATCCCCGTTTTCACAAACTGGTCGCCGATGGAGAGCGCGTAAATGAAGCCGCTGCACTGGTTGCGTACATCCAACGCGCCCACTTCGCCTTTCGTGATACCGAGTTCGCGCTGCACCAACACTCCACAGCCGGGAAAATAATAGTCTGGGCTGAGCGTAGCAAAAATGATGAAATCCACTTCATTGGGCGTAATGCCCGCCCGTTCGCAAGCAATACGAGCGGCAGCGGCACCCATCGAGGAAGTTGTTTGCTCATGCTTCACGCCGTATCGCCGCTCCTGGATGCCAGTGCGTTCTTGTATCCAGGCATCGTCGGTATCCATGATTTTGGCGAGCTCGTCATTGGTGACAATGCGCTCCGGAAGGTAGTGGCCGATGCCGGCTATTTTGCTGCATTTCATGGTGTGGTGGTGGATGTTTTGATTGGGAATGGGCGGTTATACGGAAGTCGAGCCTTGTTTCGGAAAAGGGAGGTAAAGTTAGGGGTTTTGGAACTATTCCCGTAAAACCCAATCACCCCGGTAGTCTTCGGGTCGCAAGGGCAATTCGCACAAAGTACGCCGCAACCAATAGGAAGGGTCAAAACCGGGGAACCTGCCCCCAGTACGCCACCACAAAACCAAAGTCACTCCAATGACCAACAGCACCATCAACCACCGTTCCAAGTGTTTGTATTTCCGGGGACGGGGCGGCTCTTCCTGTTCGTAGATATAATATTGGTGCCGATGGGCATCCCAGTAAGACGGGTGCCTAGAGTCCTTGCCAAACAAGTTACACTGGCCACCATGATTGCCACCGAAGAGTACCATGGCCAGACCGGCCAGCAAGAACAGGAGCATAGATTCCATTGACTGGCTAAACTCCGGCAACAGGTCATATCGTGCATCGGCCGTGATAATTTTCACAAATCGGCCAAATTTTCCGATTTTTGCAAGGGCTAGTTGGGGAAGGATGATACTGTGTACCCAATCGGACTGCTTGTATAACCGATGCCCCCAAAGAAGCCGCCGAACTGCCTTAGTTCTACTTTGTCAAATTAGAGGAATGATTTATATTTGCTTAAAAGAAGAACGCATCGTCTTCCCCCGCTACCACCAATTTACCGCCGTCCGGCAACTGGAACAGAAGACCATTGAGCGGTTAAATAAGAGTCCGGAACTTTTCACCAAAATTCTGACGGACGACAAATATGCCGACGAACTGTTTGCCTATCTTGTCAAGCTGGTTTATCAGCAGATTGTGGGGGCGTTTCGGGACCAGATTTAGAGAAATATTGGTAAGGGAACGGAGAAACCTCACTAAAAATTCACCTTCTCTGGGCAAATAAACCCAATTGTATGCAATTCGTAGACAAATAAAAACAACCTATACAGCGCAAGGCTACCTAAGTCATTGATAATCAGAGTGACTCCGGAGAGGCTCGAACTCTCGACCCGTTGATTAAGAGTCAACTGCTCTACCGGCTGAGCTACAGAGTCATAAGGGCGGCAAAAGTACGGCAATTTTCAAAAAAACCTATTCTTCTTTGTCTTCCACTTTTTCCAGATTATGCAAGGCTGGGCCATTGAGCACTTTGCCGTAGCCATCGAAACGCGACCCGTGGCAGGGACAATCCCACGACCTTTCGATCTCGTTCCAATGCACAATGCAGCCTACGTGCGTACAAACCGGACTTAAGCGGTGTACTTGACCCGCCTCGTCTTTATAGACGGCCACCTTGCGTAGTCCTTCGCGAATGACGGTGCCCGTTCCTGCCGCAAGCCCATTCGCCGTGCTGGAATCGCCTGGGGTAACGTAGTCCTTGAACTGCCAAAAGGCCTGACTTCCTTCCTTGATGAGCTCGTCGGCAGCGCGCAACGTCACCCGCGAAGGATGATAGAGTTTTTCCCAGGGATTATCGCGGCCCATAATCTGGTCCGTCACGATGCGGGCGCCGAGCGTGGCATTGGTCGTGCCGCTGCCAGTATCGCCGGTAATGATATAAATATGTTTATCATCGGCATGGCGACCGTTGTAGCCAATGCCATCCACCGATTCCATAACTTGGCCCGACCATTGGTAGAGCAGTTCGCCGCACTGTGGGAACGTCTGGCGCGCCCAGGCCGCCAAGTGGTGAAAACGCTCTTCGGTTTCGCCGCCGTCTTCGTTTCGCCCCGTGTGGTGATCTTCTCCGCCGGCGATCAGCACGTCGTGATCAGGCATTTCCACCAAGCGTACGTAATGGTAGGGGTCCAGGGTGTCCCAAAAAATAGCGTAGGGTAGTGCGCCCTTTTCTACTTTTAAGCCGACAACATACGTCCGAAAGGCGGCCTGTTTGAGATGAACACCCAGCGTTTCGCTGATGGGGGAATTGGTGGCCGTGACCAAGTCATTGCAATGAATGGTATGCCCATTTTCGGTCTGTACAGTTACCCCTTCGTCGTGTTCTTTTATTTCCTCGGCCCGCGTATTGCAATAAATGGTTGCCCCTTGTCTGATTACCGCTTCGGCCAGCCCATACATATATTTCAGCGCGTGGATTTGGGCCAAATTACCCACTTCGATACAGGGGTGAGCAGGCAATCCTTCCACCGGAATACTGGTATGGCGAATGAAATCCACGCCCAAATCGGTCAATATTTCCTGCTCTTTGTCCAGCATTTTTACGTCTTTTTCGCGCGGCGCAAACAAAAAAACCGGCACCCGCCGAAAATCGCAATCAATGCCTTCTTCGCGGGAAATTTGCTCCATGGTGTCGATACCGTAGCGATGACTCTCCATAATCATCAATATATCGTCGCCATGAAAACGCTTGAGCTGGTTGTAAGAGTAGTCGGTAAAAAAAGTCAGTTGTGCGGTCGTACGCGAGGTTTCCCCCTGCGCCACCTGTGGATATTTTTCGATTACGACGACTCGCTTTCCTTCCTTTGCCAGTTGATAAGCCGTAGTCAGGCCAGCAATACCAGCACCAATTACGCAAACATCGCACTCGACGTTTTGGCTTAAAATGGGGTATGCTTTGGTGGGCGAAATGTCCATCCAAACAGACGTACTAAAACCGGAAGGATTCATGAGAAAAGAGGTGGAGGTTGATAATAAACGGTTGATAATTTGCCACTACCTCTTACGTTAAGAAACGGAGGCAGGGCGTAAGACTAAAAAAGTATGCCGCACTATTGCGGCGTTGCAAATCTTTGCACTATTCTCCATCTACATTGCCATGCCCGATTTCAAAGTACAAATTCATGATCTCATTGGTCAGGGACTACTGGACAAGGCCCTTCAAAGGGCCAAGCAGGCCGCGCTGGCGGGGGCGACTGAGCTGGACACGCCTGCTACGCTGTTGAGTGCCGAATACGAGTACCTGAAACGTAGCAGCATCAATGGCCTTTTCACTGCCAGCGAAGAGTCCGCCAAACGGCAGAGCATTGCTTTTCGCCTGTTGAATGTTATAAATGAGGTGACTGTCTTAGCGGAACAACCGCCACCAGCGGTTTCCAAACAAGTCCTCTTATTCCTGGGAGCCAACCCTTTCCAGACATTGCCGCTGGAATTGGAACGCGAGGTGCAAGAAGTCAGCACCGGACTGGAGCGTTTTGGCAAAAGGCAGGTCTTCGACTTTCGAGTCAAAATCCACGTCACGCCCACCGATCTGCAACGGATGTTGCTCGACTGCGACTATGCGCCCCGATTGGTGCATTTTGCGGGCAATGCCGTGGTCGATCATCCCGATTGGGGGTCGGGAGTGATTTTTGAAGATGAGCAAGGGCAACCAATCGTGGTGCGCGGCGAGGTGCTGGCCCTTATTTTTCGCCAGTTTCCGAGTGTGGAATGTGTGTTTTTGAATACCTGCGACTCCGGCCCCAGTGCGTTGGCCATTGGGCAGCACGTACGCTACGTCATCGGTACGAATACAGCCATTTATGATGTGTCGGCTATTGTTTTTGCCGTCGCCTTTTATGAGGCCATTGCCAGTGGTCACAAGGTGCCGTTCGCTTTTGAGTTTGCCCGAACCCGACTGATGATGAGCAGTTACCCGGAACAGGCTACTATTCCGATCTTGGTGGTGGATGGTAAATGCGATGGACCCGTGTATGTAGGTGGTGGCAACAGCCATTTGGATACATCTGCTGCGCAGAAAAAAACTCCGCGATAAATGTATTTTTTACCCTGCTAACTAAATCACCTAAACTTTCTAAACCTCTCTAAACTATCGATAATCAATTATTTATGAAAAATTTTCTCCTGCCAACCCTCCTGTTTTGTCAAACCCTACTGCTAGCGCAACTGCCCGCTGACCAGCTCGTTGCTGACCAAACCTTCCGCTTGGACGGTACCAGCGAATTTGTGTACGCCTTTGCGGAGGGCGACCAGATTACCCTCACGGCGCAGGAACTGACCGGCAAAAAATTGAAGGATGTAGAGGTACTGCAATACCCGGATTACCCGGTCTTTCGCGCCTACGAATTGGACACTGTTTTGAGCAAAACAATGTATATTCCCAAAACGGGGGTGTATTTGCTGCGTTTTCGAGAGGCTGGCTTGAGCAAAAAAATATGCCGTTTCACCCTGCGCCGCCACGCCAGCAACCCGGAAACCGCACACTTCGACACGCGCGTACCCTGGGACATTCGCCTCACGCCGGATTATCGGGTGAGCCGCCGGTCTGTGCCTGCCGGAAAGAAAACCGAAGTGATCGCTTTGGGTGGGCAAGTAACGGTGAGTGCCAGTAAGTTCTACCTAAAAAAAGCGGTGAATGCTTACCAATTCACTTTGCCGCCCAACACGCTGCGCTGGGCCTATCGTATTTCCGTAGGCCAAACCGCCGCAGAGGCCCGCCGCCGCGATTCCGAGAAGCTTACCTCCGCTTTGCAAAGCGGAGCGGCCAAATTGCTGGCGGTCCAACCGGAAACGGCTTTGGGAGCCTTTGCACTGGGCATGGCCATTGATATGACCGTCTCGACCGCTGGCGAAGATGTGGAGTACGCGCTGGTGGACTGGGCTAACTGGGGAAAATTTTCCAAGGGGGAAAACTACGAGGCCCATATCCAGCAGGGTGGCGTGAGTGTAGATGCGCAACGCCGTTACAGCCCGCTGGAAGGTACTTGGTTTTTTGCCCTGAAAAGCAACAATTGGGTGGACGACATCAACGTAACCATTGATATTGAGGCAGTTACGGAGGTGCAACTATTTGCTACGGAACTGTATTTGGAACCGCAAAAACCGTGAGGCAATGGGATAGAAAAAAGGTTTGATGCAGTCTAACCCCGGCCTGACCAGCCGGTTTTTTTAATCGAAAAAATAAATTTAGATTTGTCTAAAAATTTTATTGCCGTTTGCCTTAAAAATTGTTGAAGCATTTTACCTTTGGCTTGTAAAAGCCAGGCGGCGGCAGAAAGAAGACCCTGCACCATTAACAAAGACGTTCCTCCACTCATTACTATGACCACTACTGCGGAAGAAAATTATCTGAAGGCCATTTTCAAGATCGAAGAAAAGGAAGGTAAAGCGGCCAGCACCAATGCGGTGGCCGCTGCCATGCAAACAACCGCCGCATCGGTTACGGATATGCTGAAACGATTGGCCGAAAAAGAGCTGATTGCTTACGAAAAATATCGGGGCGTACAACTGACCGAAACGGGCAGCCAAGTGGCCATCTCGCTCATCCGCAAGCACCGGCTTTGGGAGGTTTTTTTGGTCAACAAACTCGGTTTCGCTTGGGACGAAGTCCACGACATGGCCGAACAACTGGAACACGTGCAGGGAGACCTGTTGGTGACCCGTTTGGATGATTTTTTGGAGAATCCCCAGTTCGATCCGCACGGCGACCCCATTCCCAATGCCGAGGGACGCTGGGCTTTTCGTTCGCAAATACTGCTGGCCAATTTGTTGCCTGGCGCACGCGGTGTCATTTCAGGCGTGGAAGATCACACTGCCCCTTTCCTGCAATACCTCGACCAACTGGGCCTGCGGCTCGGCACCGAACTACACCTGCTGGAGCGCATGGCCTATGACCAGTCCGTGCGCCTGCGTGTTGGTGACCGGGAGCTGGTCTTGAGCGAAAAAGTCAGTCGCCATTTATACGTC
>JAYUXG010000094.1:0-1984 GCA_043753125.1 Saprospirales bacterium
GTCGCCCTTTGGTCCTCTGCGGCGATACAACGGAACACTTCGTGTACGCGCCCACGGTAGTGTTGCCGCAAGTTCCCCAGTATGCTTGGTCGCCGACCGCATATACCTGGACGGTGCCATCGACCTGGGAACTCAAAGGCAGCAATCCCAGTGCCTATAATACTGCCTTTGTAAAATTGGATGGCCACACCGATGGCGTGATTTCTTTGCGTGCGGCGGCAGGGGAGTTCACCTCCGCTACTTGCGACTATGCGGTAAATTTTTTGCCCGCTGCCCCAGGCACCAGGATACTTGGCCCGGACTATGTCTGCCAGACTGGCGACTTCCGGCTCGATCTCCAGCCTCCCCCAGCATCCGAGGTGACCTGGCGGGTCATTCCGTTGGACTCGGCCACTCCCCAAGTGGCCTCTCCTGACCACGGCAGCGGCGCGGCCTTTTTTCAGATTACTGACTCCGAGGTGAGTGGGCATTTCAGGATTGTGTATACCGTGGCCAATGTTTGCGGCTCTATAGAGCGCAGCAAAGATTTTTTTGTTGGCAAACCCATCCTTTTCGACCCCACACTGGATGGAACAGCCTACTCGGCGCGGCCCCTTTGCCCGGGTGGCCACGGGGCAACCACGGAGGTGGATGGCATGAGCGATTCCGCTATTGTCTGGTCGACTTCTTCGGGAGCAACCGGATATCCACAGCGCGATTCCTTTGTCTTTCTGTTGGCACCGACTGGCGACAGCAACTGCCCAACGGCGACTGCCAGTGCCACCAACGTTTGTGGCACTTCCACCTTGCCCTTCCTGCTCTGCCCACAGCCCGACTGTGGTCAGCCCCAGCTCGATCTGTTGGTCTATCCCAACCCGGCCTACATTATCGTTTCGCTGGAAACCACCGCTGCCGACCCGGTTACGGCGGACTATGGATTGATTGAGAATGTGCAGGTTTTCAATCACTTGGGCCAGTTGGTAGCGACTTGGCACGAGCCACCCGGCAAGCGCATTGTCAAGGCCGTCGTGGACTTGCCCAATGGCCTGTACACCCTGCGGGCCACTGTTTGGGGAAAAATCATTGTTAAGCACCTGGTCATCACTCGTTTGTTTTGAGGACTTCAACTATTTATGAGCAAAATAAGCTAAACGACGGCCTCATCGCTTCTTAGAGCCAAGCGGGGTGAAGCGTCCAATTGTGATTAGAAACGATCTGTAATCCTGTTTTACAAAGAGTGGGTTAACTCATTGCCAGCCTAATCAAAAAAGTCAATTTAACAAATTTTTTATGCGGAGACGGCCAGCCCATTCAGCCGACGGTGGAGCAGGGACACTTCGCTAGCTTCTCTGGTTGAGACGGGCTACAGATGTTGATTTCGGTCCAGCATGGACGGCACTCGGCATATGCTACAAATACAGCCGAGGGGTGGGAGCCGATTATGCTTAAGCTTACAACTGTTTTTCCAAAGCTGCTGGGCATCAGCATCCCGCCGCCTGGTATTCCAAAGGCTTTATGCAGTATAAGGGCCTCGGATGCCCCCAAAACTACGCAGCCGCTTTTGCGGACTTTAATCGTGGTGCCGATCTTGGCGACCCACTTTGTATGTACATGATGGGGCTTTGTTACCGAAATGGCTTCGGAGCAGTACAGGATATAGGTCAGGCGGATTTTTGGTTGAACAAAGCAGCCGAATTGGGCATCACAGCGGCTGAATCGGAATTGAACCGGCCCGAATCGGAGATAGATGCCCGAGCCTGTGAACTGGTGAACAAAGGCAAGGATGCCAAGTCATTGCTACATTATGCGACTTATAGTGCTAATGAATTCAACCGCGTATCCGACCTAACGGGCAATCTGTCGGGCGTCGCCTATCGTGGCTACTGGATAAAATATGACTGGAGTGGCAGCGATTCTCGGTTTGGAAATCTAAAATTTGATGTTTAATTTTTGACATTGTTTCTGAAAGGTCAATACCTTTCATTCAAAAAGTTGAATGATTGAT
>JAYUXG010000095.1:0-5034 GCA_043753125.1 Saprospirales bacterium
GAAAGATGCCTGGCGCGAACGTCGTCCCAACCACATCCTGCGCTTCACCCGCAATACGTGGGCGAGCCTCGAGGTGTTCAACTTGCTGAAAGTCTCCAACAAGGCCTCCAATACCTGGATCAAGACCATTGAGAATACCCAATACGCTGTGCCGAATTATTTGACTGGGCGGCGGATTAATCTGCGGGTAAGGATGGATTTTTGATTATAGCGAATGGGGGTATGTGCGAATGTGCCGTCCACTTCAGCGGTTATAGGCGAATATCTGTAGTTCTTGGGGAGTCCTTCTTTACTGTTTTCGTGTCTTTTTGACATTGCCACGAGGATTCTGCCCGTATTTTTCCCGATAAGCATCGATATAATCATCTTCAATTTGACGTGCTTTTGCTTTCCCTATGATTCCTCGAATCAATATTTCGGCGATGTATCGAATCCATCCAACTGCCCTGTTGAGGTAATCGACTTGTTCACGCATCCTTTGGGAGTATCCATCTTTACCAATAGGTTTATCACTAATGCCATATTTAAATATATTGTCCTCCTCCTCGTCGTGGATAGTATAAAGGTGGTGTTCCTTTTCGTTTTTTCTTGAATTGCCATGAAATCCCATGCGTATAATTTTTGGTCATTCTATTTCTTCGCTCCATCCAGTTTGATTACTGTATGTTTCGATCGGATGTGAAGGTGTATAGTCATATTGCTTGCCCGTTTTCTGCTCATACGCTGCCGAAGGGATATACAGCAATTCTTCGAAAGTAAAGTCTTTGGGCATTTGAGTAGGACCGTGCAATACTTTCTCGTACACATCTTTTCCGTTAGCAACCACACAACAACGTGCATACAAGAAGTTGTCTACGGAGAAATAACGATCGGGCGACCAGGAATCTTCCCCAATATGCAAAGCATACTTCCGACCATCTAGTGCATACAGCTTCTCGGATAACAGATCGGCAAACTCAAAAATATGCCGGACCGGACCTGCGGCAAGCCTGGCTTTCGCAGGCTCGACCACCTCCTCGTCGTCTCCCGCCTTACTCCAATCAAGCAGCGAAATAATTTCCCAGAAATATGCCCCGCTCAAAGGTGCTTTATTCCTGTCCTGATGTAATTCTACTCTTATTTCTGCCTCCGGGTATTTCTCTTTTAAGTCTTGAATAACAGACTCATTTAAAGAGCGTAGCGGTATCTTAATTGCATTGGTCATAATGTTGCTTTTGGTACGTTTTATACCTCGCGCCGTCAGATGCGAAGCCATTTTTGTCATGCTAAGTGCTGTTAATCAGTGGGTTAGGTCGAAGGCCATGCACAAAACTAGGCAGCGCGAAGTATAATCAGCTGTGAACGTGGGCGTGACTGACATACCGCCGCGTTTAGCGAGCGGTTGGCAGGGAAGCGTTATCTAGCCACAGCCTTTTTTACTTTATTTTTTAATTCTTCTATTGTTAAAGTTATTCCTTTCTTTCTATGCATCATTCTATGGCAATTCGCGCATAGCACTGTTAAATCTGTTTCAGGACTTGTCTCAACTTCCAAACCTTCATTGCTCGCTAAAGATTGTAAATGATGCACTTCGATAAATTGCTTCCCCCAATCTCCATAAAACTCCTCAAAATCAAACCCACAAACCATGCATTTAAATCCATGAATTTTAACTGCATCATATCTTGCTGATGGACTCCTTTCATATTTACTGGAAGTAACAATTATTTTACCACCCTCTGTTCTTCCTTTTAAATATTCTTCTTCACTTTCTTGAACCCCTATCAAATCATCAAATATCTGACCATATTCTTTGACATTTAAATCTGAGTAGACTTCGATTATATTCCATATTTTCTCCTCAGAATTATTATCCCATTCATCAAATACGATTTGCGCATCTTTCCCTAATGGACTTGGCCTGCGATTTTCCGTTCTCCAACCTATTCTTGAGGAGTTTATAAAGTTGCTATCAAAAGAATCCCTTGCATTTCTTAGGCTTCTCTCAAAGGCTAAAATGTTTCTACCCGCATTTAACTTCTCGTAAAAAACTCTGTATGCTTCATTCCATTTATCAACTTTTAGTCTTTTAGGAGGGGCAGGATATTTTTCGCTATCTTTTATCACTCCAAATTTGAAAAGATAAAAACTAACTTGTAAAAATTCCTTTGTTCGCTTCTCCATTTTTCTTATTGATTGTGACTAACTACCGCTTACTTGCAACCAACGGCTATCCAAGAACCCGCATGGCGCCTTTTTACTTAGCCGTCCGTTGCGGGAGTGCCGCCTATAAACGCCATGCCCCCTGACTGCTCCGGTATACACGGAAAACAATCAGGGGGCGCAGAGGATAGCAGGAGAGAAAGTATTCATAGGAGTTAAGCAGGTCGGGCGAAGATAGAAGCGATATTTCTTACCACCAAGCAGCGGCGAAATTTTTTTTCGTGCCAACCTCGTAGGCCCAAATAATCCAATGCACACTTGCTAAATTTAGACCTTGGCATTATTCTTCCTTTCTTTTGGCTAAAGTAAATTCTACCTTTGCGCCGCCTTAAAACAGCCTTTTCTGCCTCTAAAAGGGCCATTTGTCTCATGTAAAAATAAAAACAGCCGTATGCCGTACCTCTTTACCTCTGAATCCGTATCCGAAGGACACCCCGACAAAGTAGCCGATCAAATCAGCGACGCTATCCTCGACGAGTTTCTCCGCCAAGACCCCAATTCCAAGGTCGCCTGCGAAACGCTGGTCACCACTGGTCTGGTCGTCGTAGCGGGCGAAGTGCGCTCCTCCGCTTATGTGGACGTACAGGAGGCTGCTCGCCGGGCTATCAAACGCATCGGTTACACCAAAGCGGAATACCAATTCGACTATAAGTCGTGTGGCATCTTGAGTGCCATCCACGAGCAGAGCGCGGATATCGCGCAGGGCGTGGACGTGGGTAAAAGCGAGAACGACCAAGGGGCGGGCGATCAAGGCATGATGTTCGGCTACGCCACTAACGAGACCGAAAACTATATGCCCCTGGCCCTCGACCTGGCCCACTTGATCCTCCGCGAGCTCTCCGCCATCCGCAAAGAAGGGGAAGAAATGAAGTACTTGCGCCCCGATGCCAAGAGCCAGGTGACCATCGAATATTCCGATCAGCACGTACCGAACAACATCAATACCATCGTCATCAGTACCCAACACGACGATTTCGATAGCGATGCCGATATGCAATCGCGCATCAGTGCCGATGTGCATGCTATCCTCATTCCACGGGTCAAGAAACACTTGCCAGAGGCGGTGCAGAATCTGTTCACCGAGGACGTGAAATACTTCATTAACCCGACCGGCAAGTTCGTCATCGGTGGCCCACACGGCGACTCCGGCCTGACCGGGCGCAAAATCATCGTGGATACCTACGGGGGCAAAGGGGCCCACGGCGGTGGTGCTTTTTCGGGGAAAGACCCTTCCAAAGTGGACCGCTCAGCGGCCTATGCCACCCGCCACATCGCCAAGAACGTGGTAGCGGCGGGCCTCTGCGACCAGTGTCTGGTCCAAGTGGCCTATGCCATCGGCGTAGCCCAACCGGTGGGCCTGTACGTAAATACCTACGGCACTTGTAAAGTAGAGGGCCTTACCGATGGCGAGATCGCGCAACGGCTGGTCGAAATCTTTGACCTCCGTCCGGCAGCCATCGTGCGTCGCTATGGTTTGAAGAACCCAATCTTCTCCGAAACTGCCGCTTATGGTCACTTCGGACGAACGCCGCAAAAGAAAATGGTACAGATTGGGCTGAATGGCTCGAGTACCTTGGTAGAAGTCGAAACCTTTACCTGGGAGAAACTGGATGCCGTGCAGGATATTCAGAAGGCTTTTGGGTTGTAGCCTGGCTTTTATGGCCTTATGAGGCGCGCGCTCGGCTTTTACCGCCGGGCGCGCGTTTTTTGTTGTTCAACGAATTAAAACAATTGACCTTATCTCGCACTTCAATGTAGGCTGTTTTAAAACCACCTGATGGCTTTACCTTTGTTTCTGAACCTACCGGATGTCTAACCTTAAACAGGTCTGTGCTTATAGTGCTGCTTCACCAAAAAACTTTATCTACACTCGACATCGCCAACCGAAGATTGTCGTTACCCATCGCTGCACATGATACATGGTTTTACTTTTTTAAGAAATTGCCCGTCGCTGCTTGCCTTTCCGATAAAAATCGGGATGTCGCTGCTCTCCATTTGCCTTCTGCCCGTGGCGGCTTCCGCGCAGACTAAACCTTATTTCCAGCAAGAGGTCAACTATAAAATAAACGTCGCACTGGACGACCGAGCGCAAACCCTGACGGGCAATATCGAGATTGAATACATCAACAATTCACCCGATGCGCTGTCCAAAATCTGGATGCACCTCTGGGGAAATGCCTTTAAGAACAAGCGCACGGCCTTTGCCCGCCAGAAATTGAGCCACGGAAATGGGGATTTCTATTTTGCGGCGGACACACTGCTTGGCTTTTACAAAAACCTCGATTTTACAGTGAATGGCCAAAAAGCGGCCTGGAAATTCGACCCCAAAAACCCTGACATCGCGGTGGTGACACTGGCGCAGCCGCTCGCGCCGGGCGGTCGCTTGGTATTGACCACTCCTTTCGTGTTGCACCTGCCAAACTCGTTCTCTCGGCTGGGCCACGTCGGAGAGTCGTATCAAGCCACGCAGTGGTATCCCAAACCGGCGGTGTACGATGCTCGTGGTTGGCACGCCATGCCTTATTTGGATCAGGGCGAGTTCTACTCCGAGTTTGGCAATTTCGATGTGGAGATCACGCTGCCGGACAACTACGTAGTGGGTGCAACGGGTGCCTTGCAAACGGCCTCCGAAATCGCATTTTTGAGCAAAAAGGAGGCCGAATCACGGGAAAGACTGCGTGGCAAAATCAACGAGAAGGAAGACCCGTTTCCCCTGTCCAGTACCACGGTCAAGACGCTGCGCTACCGCGCCGAGCGGGTCCACGACTTCGCGTGGTTTGCCGACAAGCGTTTTATGGTGCTGCGCGACACGGCGCGTTTGGCCTCGGGCCG
>JAYUXG010000096.1:0-1982 GCA_043753125.1 Saprospirales bacterium
TGGATGCGTTCCGCAAAACGCTGACTGAGACCATCGAATCGAAGGGCATCACCGGCGAGAAGCAGCTCCGCGCCCGCATCGGGGCTTTGTATCTTTTTACCGAAACATCCGATGAACTGCCCACTGCTTCGGTGATGGAGGGGGCCGGGGTGCAACGGGGCGACCTGCAACAGGCGCAGGAAAAGGCCAAGGTGTTTTTCCAAAAAGACCTGGCTGCTCTTAATACCGCCCTACGGAAGGCCAACCTTCGCCCGCTGGCGGTGATTGACCGGGTGGAGTGGTTGCGGCAGGTGGACAAGACGGCACCGGCGGCGTTGCCTGGGAAGCCTTGGGGGTTCTAAGAGGCAAAGGAGCGGGATTAAGGAAAAGTGCCATAAAACAATGGGCAAATTGCACCATGCAGGCATTCCCACCAGCCATGCAGCCCAGAATCTTTTAAAGACAGCTGGAATAATTGGCTTGTGGGTTTGCCGTACTTGGTATATTTACCATAGCATAGTGGGGAAAAAATCGTTTAAAAAACGTAAATTTGTCACTTCCATTCGTACCGTTATTACATGGACGCTACCATCACCGCATCTACTCCTACTCTATCGCCTGCCGACGCTGTACCCGATCGTGCCGGGCAGGAGTTCCATCTTTTGGAAATGGCTGGCATCCTGACGACGCCGACTATGACTTTCGAAGAATTTGTAGCCCTTAGCAATCGCTTCCCTGACCTGCGTATGGAACAGGAACCTAATGGTCAAATCATAATTATGCCTCCCGTACTTTCTGGCTCCGGCTATCGCGAAGGAGAAGCCTTCGGACCTGTCTGGCAATGGAACCGCCAAACCAAACTTGGCAAAACTTATAGTCCTTCCACTGGTATCCATCTGCGCGACGGTTCTACCAGACAGGCTGATACTGCCTGGATTTGAATTGGAATTGGATGCGTTTCGGTTGCCCATGTGAACGGGTTTTTTGCTGTACATAAATTGCAACCAGATAAAACACAACGGGCATAACCCGGCGCACGCGGGCAGTTTTGTAATGGATTATTTGGTTGTCGCCTCTGCTTCTACGCTAACCCGGTATTATTGGCAAACCCAACTCCCTCAAAAACCCATTATGCTTGTCTAAGGCTTGCCTGGCCGTTGCTTCAATCTCTACCAATTGCTCATTCACCGCTTGCAGATCAATGTGCACGTCCTCCTTCGCCGTACTCACATAGCGCGAAATATTCAGGTTGTAATCGTTCTTCGCAATTTCCTCCATCGACACGCGGCGGGAATAGCGGGTATCCTCCTGGCTGCGTTCGCGGTAAGTGTTTACGATTTTGGCAATATCGCTCGGCCGTAGATTGTTCTGCCGCTTGCCCTTTTCAAAGTATTCGCCGGCGTTGATGAACAGCACATCCTCGTACTTTTTGCACTTCTTCAATACCAGAATACAAACGGGGATGCCGGTAGAATAAAACAGATTGGCAGGTAGGCCGATCACCGTGTCAATATGGTCGTCCTTTAATAATTTAGTGCGGATGCGCTCCTCGACGCCGCCCCGGAACAGTACCCCATGCGGCAAGATGATGGCCATGGCGCCCTCCATGCTGAGAAAGTGGAGGCCATGCAGCAGAAAAGCAAAGTCTGCCGCCGACTTGGGGGCCAGACCATAGCCCTTAAAGCGAAAATCTTCACCCATCGCCTCGTTTGGCTCCCAGCGGAGGCTGAATGGCGGATTAGCTACGATCGCATCAAACTCCTGCTTCTTAGCCGGGTTCATCTCATTCAGCAGATCCCAGTCGTTCAGCAGAGTATCACCATGGTGGATGGCAAACTCCGTATCCTTCACCCCGTGCAGCAGCATGTTCATGCGGGCAAGGTTATAGGTAGTAATGTTCTTTTCCTGACCGTATATTTTGCCGATGCCGTTGGCTCCCATGTGTTTGCGCACGTTAAGCAGGAGCGAGCCCGAGCCACAGGCAAAATCCAGCACCTTGTCCA
>JAYUXG010000097.1:0-1981 GCA_043753125.1 Saprospirales bacterium
CACCTCCGTGATATTGGCTGCCACCGTGCCCGCTACCCCCACCGTGTCGGGGAAATCCAGAAAGGCATTTTCTTCGCTGGTGAGGGTTATCTGGCCCCAGTCCGGCGATTGGGTGCAACCGCCGTAGATGCCCATGTCCTGGCCGTGTCCGTCGAACATTTGGATACAGGAGAAGTCTAGTTTTTCGGGTTGGGGGTTGGGGTCTTTGGGGTCGCAGGAGAGGAGGAGCAATACTCCTAAGAACAGGGGTATGAAGTGATTGAATCGGTGTGTCATGGGATAGATTTTAGAAGGTGGGTTGCTTGATTGAGTGGGCGATGATGTTAGGTTGCAGTTTGTCACGAGGTACAGCCTCGCGACAGCGGAGGAAAACCGCCAAGGGCGTCAATCAATGAGAGTAAGTAAACCTGGATTTAATATCATCTTCACCTATATATGATTCTACTTTGTCCTCATTAACGCCCTTCTTAATTTGTTGAAAAACATCTTCAACGAGGTCTCTTAAACTTTCTGCACAAATTTCGGTGAAGTGCTCTTTTTTGTTGAAAGGATTACTTCTGGTAAGGCGGTCAGCATTATCTGGGTATTTTATCAAAGATGGCTGTTTAGTCCAGCAAATACTAAAAGCGTGCAATTCGTTTGCTTCGAGTTTTGCATTTGTTTTAATATTGTTTTTACCATGTTTTTTATGGTTCTCATCCTTCCATTGTGGTATGCTCAATAAGCTATAGTTATGTGCCAAGCAATTTCTAAGTGCTTTTATCGCGCATCTATCTTTGTCAATTAATCCTGTAAATTCTCCTAACACATAAAAAATGTTATTTGAGTCAGGGTTTCCTTTCCCATTAGAGCCGGTTTTTTTAAAAATAGAACCTAACATATCAAGGATGAGTAGATAGTTAATCAGGCCAATGAATGATTGACCTAGTTCCAATATAGAATCGCCATTCATATTAAGCAAGAGCAGATTTTGTTTTCCCATCTCTTTGTCAAAACCGCTAAGTTGTCTTGCATCTTGCCATGCCGTTACAAGTATAGAATAGGTGTTATCGTCAATTTGACGATTATTCACCATTTTTTTGATAAATTCACTGTTCATTGTTTTTACGAATTTTACGCTGCGCTTAGTGTTTTCACTAAATGCACGGCAAATGAGTGAAATGTTACTTTCAAATCTTCCCCATCACCCCCAACACCTTCTGCACCTCATCCAGTCCCTGCAAAAACCGGCGAATATCCGGGTCAATCCAATCCATTACATCATACATGGCCTGATGCACGGCGGCGACTTCGGTATAATCAATCTGGTGGTGTTTGAAGCAGATGGGTTCGTTGTGGTTGATGCGGTTGCGGAGTTGGCGTATTTGGTTGAGTCGGGTGCTTATGTCAGCCCTAACCAAAGCGGGCGGCGGATTTTTGAAGATATGGATGGGGCTGCCTTTGAGATTTTTGAAAGTAGGCTTGCTAAAAATATCAGTCCAAAATCCGAGCATTTGACTAGCCACTAATCTACCTTTCGAAACGGGTATCCTATCTGCCAACAGCCGGTTCTCTGCTTCCAAGATTTGGGTTAACAATCGTCCACCCAATACCCGTTTTTGATTAATTATCCAATCTGGGTCGTTGAAGTATACTTCCAGTGCCTGGTCAATCTTATTTCGCAAAACCACTTCAAAAACTCCTAAGACTGGATGAAATGCTTGTGCTAATTTTAGATTTACCTGGTACAATCGAGTAGCGCGCTCGGTATCGCCGCCAGTTGCTACCAGATAGCGGTCTAACCTGGCTACTGAAAGTAGATCTTGTAATTGATTAAAATTCATGGTTTTTCATTTTTTAAGCCATTGCCAGAGGTGTCCGAAAATTATCTATTTCGGACAAATAGATAATTGCCTATCTTTGTCCCGTGATATCCGGTCAAGCCTCTGGCCCTTGCAGGTTACGTAACCGGGTGAAGGATCCGCCTCGCAGCGAAAGTTGC
>JAYUXG010000098.1:0-1978 GCA_043753125.1 Saprospirales bacterium
ATGGCCTGCGGATGCCGCCCGCCAACAAATACTTTAGTCAGGGAAAGCCTATTGCGGACAGGGAGAGAAACGACATCCGCCATCGCTACGATGATTTGAAGAAATCTGGCATATCGAAAAAGAAGATTATGGAGCAACTTGGCCATGAGACCGGGCGCGGCCCTTGGTCGCTGGGAAAAATAATCTCTAAAAATGGAATAGAGGAGAAAACGATCAAAGATCGCCCATCTCCTCTATTCGATTGAAAAAACCGCCTATTTACGGTACTATAATGCCTAGTACCGCCGCTGCTCTCTCCCAAACGCAAACTGGGCGTACGCACCATTCACCGGCACCTCCACCAGTATCTTTTCCCGGAAATTCGGGTCGCTTTTCACCTTGATCAGACCCTGCACCGATTCGCCGCCATACAGGGTTTGGGTGCGCAACAGGCCATCGGTGGAAGTATAGGGCGGAGCCGGACCGTCCGAGCCAATCCAAATACTCGGTGCCGACCAAGCCCACCACCACCAATCGTTGTTGTTGTTGCGGTAATTATTGCCAGGCTCCACATTGGAGTTGCTGCCCGCATCGCTGTTAATGGCTACCACCGTGGCTACCGTGGCCACAATGACTGCCCCGGCAATGATAGCGTTTTGCCGGTTGCGGCGGCGGATAAATTGTTCTGCCGAATAAACTTGATACTCCCGACGCTGCCCATTGGCATTATAGCCATAGACACGCACCCTTTCGGGCTGAAAGGTGACCAGTGAATCGCCTTCGTTGCGGACGAAGACCCCCAGATTCAACATACTTTGGCCTTGGGAAGTGAGGTCGGTGGCCACTTCCGCGTCGGGTACCAAGGAGCGTAGTGCCGGTACGCCTTGATTATAGATAACAGTAGTTTGATCGGGCTGGTCGGCGGTCGGGCGGTAATAGAAAGCATGGGAGCAGGAAGTGCCTAACAAGGCGAGGGTAAGCAAGAGGAAAATTGGTTTCATAGCTGATGAGTATGGTTAGGTCATGAAAAGGTAATATTCGATACGCCAAAGATGTCTACCTGCACCCCAAATTTGAAAGCCCCAATGGCGTCTTTAACGGGGGTTTAACCAACCTCGGCTCGCACGAAAACGATTTGTTAAAATTGCCGGACAGACTTTAACCTTGTACTATATCTATGGTCAAACTGGAACGGTTTGATGGTTTGAATATCTGATAGTCAGTCCGTTGAATTTTGTCTTTGTTCAAAGCCACTTTGGGTATAGACTCGGAATAACTTATATGTGTAAAAGGAGAAAAGACTTGCAAATCCATTATAAAACACGAACGCCACTCCGAATAGATCGGGATGGCGTCCGTGCTTTGATTTTTCGTCTTGTGGGCGGACTTCCAAGTCTGCCTCCGTAAAGGGAAAGTAGTCTTGATAGTCCGTTTCGAAATGGCTACCGAAAGCGTAAGTCCTTGATAGAGAAGTAACAAATGGTGCCAAAGCCCGTCGCCAACATGGAGTGGAACAGCACGAAGGCCGTATTGTGCGTGGCGATGCCCACCACCACGGCAGAAGTGAACAGCAGGGCCATAAAGCCTTCGGCTATGGTGACCCACGAGATTTTTTTGGCCACGTAGCTCGCCTTTTTGAAGGTCTTCTGTTCGCCGTCAATACCGAATTTTGGCGTCCGGACAAAAGCCGATGCCTTGCCACGGTAGCCTTCGATCACCGCAATGGCGTTGTACAGCGATAGTCCCATCGAAATGGGCATGAACGAGATGAACAGCCCCAGGAAACGCAATTTTTCCCGGAGAGTTGGCGGCGCGGTGCGATGCAGGGCGGCGGTGATGTTGGCCGTGTAAGAAATAGCCACCACGGAGAAAAGGCCCAGCACCGAGAACGACAGAAAGTGCGTCGAAATACCCAGTTCGCTGAAAGCAAAAGCCAATGGTATGCTGCTCACCGCAGCGATGAACACCCACAGAAACACGCCGTAAGCCAGCAATTGGC
>JAYUXG010000099.1:0-11982 GCA_043753125.1 Saprospirales bacterium
TGTAAGGTGAGGTTGTAGGCGTTTACCCAGGGCCT
The DNA here is from genome assembly GCA_043753125.1 of Saprospirales bacterium. Classification (GTDB taxonomy): domain Bacteria; phylum Bacteroidota; class Bacteroidia; order Chitinophagales; family Saprospiraceae; genus M3007. Next base: position 36 of record JAYUXG010000099.1, read on the forward strand.
GTGGATAAGTCCACTGTACACCATGATCCAGCCGAAAAAGCCTTCCAGACCCGCCAGTAAGACAACCCCAATCAGGCGCCAGGTCAATCGCCTCGACAACTGCCCCCGCCATAAAAACCAGCCGAATGGAAAGACAAAAACCAAAAACATCAGCCGTGCCCAAAGCCGGTGGAAGTACTCCCAAAAATAGATGAACTTAAAAGCGTTCAGGGACATACCCTGGTTGATCTTCTGATACTGTGGGGTTTTTTGGTATAGATCGAAAGCCTCCCGCCAATCCCCTTGATTCAACGGCGGCACGGAACCGGTAACAATCTCCCATTTGGTGATACTCAGGCCGCTCCCCGTCAATCGGGTCACTCCCCCGATGACGATTTGCATCAGCACCATGAACAACCCCAGGAATAGCCAGATTTTTACTGTGCGGTTAATCTGGTGCTCTTCCGCATACTTTATTTTAAATAGTGTCATTTTCTGAATTTTACCAAGGCGAACCAACGGTTCTCCTTTTTGAAACAAAAGTAAGACGGTCCCGCTATTCACTATTCACACTTTCTATTACTCTTTAATGATTTTAAATAGTTTATAAAAAATATCATTGCCCATCATCAGGGCTGTTAGGATGTGAACAACGGCGTAACTGTCCGGACCAACTACGTTCTTCGCGGCACTTACCAACTTTATGCACAGCCAGTGTCGGTTTTTTACCCTGTCTCTTCAATGAATTACAGGGTTGTCCACATGAATTTCCTCAAAAGTTGGGAACTGCCCTGTTGGACTTTTGTTTTGGCCATACTCTGTGAACAGTCGTTCGAATAAGAGTGGGTTGTCCACAGGTTGATGGCAAAAATGGCCGTATTGGGGAACCATGCACCCGATCATGTGTACGACGGTGGATAACCAACTGTGTTCTCCACAATTTTCCCTAGTCAACCACTTTTGCTTAACGGTTGATTTTGAGGCTTTTACCAAATAAAAGAATAAGGGCTGTTGGTAACATTACCAAACAAATAGTGTTTTCTAAACAAATAACTAATCAACCAGTCAACCACCATGTGCGGACGCTATTCTTACGCCCCAACCAAAAAGCAAGTCGAGGAACAATTGCAAGGCAAAGACGCCCCAGCTAAGTTTCGGCTCCGCTACAATATTGCCCCGACTCAGCAAGCCCTGGTTATCCACAGCCATGCACCCGACCAAATGGTGGAAATGGGTTGGGGGCTGGTGCCACATTGGAGCAAGGACGGGAAAGGCGGTGGCAAAATGATCAACGCCCGCGCGGAGACGGTTGCCGAAAAGCCCGCTTTCCGGGATGCTTTTCGCCACCGCCGTTGTCTGGTACCAGCCGATAGTTTCTACGAATGGCGGACGGACGAGGACCGGAAAAAACTGCCTTACCGTATCCGCTACAAAAACGGGGACCTGATGTTCATGGCTGGCATCTGGGAAGAATGGCGGCACGGCGACGAACCGAAATGCACGTTCAGCATCGTCACCTCTGGGGCCAATACCGATACGAACGATTTGCACGATCGAATGCCCCTATTGTTGACTACTGAGGAACAACGGCAAAAATGGCTGTTTGGCAAACCAGAAGAGGCAATAGAGCAGCTTTCCCGGATGACGCCCGACGGGTTGTTGGAAAAATACCGCGTTTCGACAAAACTCAATACACCTTATTACGATGAGCCGGATTTGCATGAAGCGGAGCCATAACGGCAGGTTTATCTGCCGAATACCAACTACGGTGACTAAACCCGCCGATACTTCAGCACTGCCTTCGCCACCTTCCGTCCAGTCTCCGCGCCGCCGTTCATAAATCCCCAGTAATCAATACTGCAATGTTCGCCCGCGAAATGCAGGTTGCGCACTGGCGCAAAAGCCGCCCCAGTGAACTTGGTCGCTTGCCCAACACTGAAACACGAATAGCTCGCCCCAACAAATGGGTTGCCGGGCCAAGCTGCGACTTCCATTTTGCCGGTCAACTGTTGACGAGTTCCCGGAAAAGCCCCTTCCAGTTCGGGTAGGCAATAATCCAATTGCGCCTGTTCACTGCCGCGCACCGCGTTTTTGCCGCGTTCGCCACCGTAATACACGGTAAAAGTCCCCGTTCCTTGGTTGCCCTGTTGCAGTTGAGCACTGTCCCAACCGTTATGGATGCGCTCGTTGAACAGATAACCGCGATAACCCTGATCACGCCATGGTCGGCCAGTAGTCTCCAAGATGAATTTGGCATTGGTGCCATAGCCTAACTCCTTGATTACCTGTTGTTTGACGAGTGGCAAGTTCATATTGATTTCTACCTGGCGCAGCACCGTAAAAGGCAAAGCCAGCACTACGGCATCGAAGGTATCCTCGTGGGTGGTACCGTTTTCCGAAAAAGTCAGACGGATACTGCGGTCGGCATTTTCATGCATCGCCACCAAGCGATGCTCCAAACGTAGTTGACCGCGCAACAGATCGGCCAGCCCCGAGGTGATTTGGTCGTTGCCACCCATAACTTTGAAGCGTTCGTCGCTTTCGCCGAAAGGCGTAAATTGGTTGGGTCGGGTATCCAGAATGCTGAGCAGATTGACCGCGCTTTGCTGCTCGGTCTCCATCCCGTTTTCGCCGATGTAGGCAGCGGCGAGCAATTTCTTTACCCATGAACTGACCGCCAATGTATCGATATATTCAGCCATGGAGAAACGGTCGAACTCGACGGCGTGCGGACCAAAAACGTGCTTTTGGTGGTACGCAATGCGTGGGTAAGCAGAGGCCAGTTCCGCTACTATCTCGCCAAGGCTATGGTGTTGGCTTTCTATGAAAAAGGCATCACGTTCCCCAAAAGTATCGGTGTCCACGTCCATTAGTTTTGTTTCCAAACCCAATGCGCGCACCAAACGCAGCATATCGGTGTGACCAGTGTCAATAAACTCGGCACCGATTTCCGTAACCAGATTGCCGCCACCAAAGGTCTTAGCCGTTTTGATGCGGCCACCCACTCGTTTATCCGCGTCAAAGATAGTAGCTGCCACGCCTTTTTGCCGCAGGTAGTACCCCGCACTCAGCCCTCCGATGCCGGCCCCAACGATGGCGATACGCGGCTTGGTCTTGTCCGCCACGATGCTTCCCCAATCTTGGGCCACAGCGACTCCACCTAAACTGAGCAAAGCACCTGCTTGGGCGGTATTCCGCAAAAACTGTCGGCGGTCGAGCAGACGACGTTGGGATTGTTCCAGCACGTCGTCCACAGCATAATCTGGCTTTCCATGGACGGTTTGCGCCAATTGGAAAGCGCGGCGCAGGGAAGAAAGAAGCATGGTTTTCATCAGGACACGAGATTTTTAGGTCAAAAGTAAGAATTGGGAATACATACTTTTACGCATTTTACAGTGGCCTACACCGCAAAGCGGACTCGAAAATTAGTTGGATAGTTGCGCAACAAATAATTTATCTCGCCAGCAAGGGGAGATGATTCAATCCCTACCCATGCCCAACGATTTCGACAGAATACTCAAAGAAAATTTCGAAGCCTTATTGCCGCACTTGTTGCGCAAGGTAGTTAGGGTTGGAGCTGCCACGGCTGAAAGTTGATTGCCTATGTCAACGAGATCGAGAAAACACTCTCGTTAGATTGCCCCGCAGGAGCCGAAGTAGTTGACATCGTATAGGTCAATGGACTAGGTTGGCCATTTTCCCTAAGAAATCCGGCTCCATACCCGTGCGTCCTTCCCAGCCGTCTCCAAGTGCTGCCGCAGCCGTTCATGTTCCGGTGCTTGCAACGCGGGATCGGCTTCCAGAATATTGGCGGCGATCTGTCGGGCGGCGACTAACACCTGACCGTCGCGGGCCAAGTCGGCCAGCAAAAAGCGCAACATTCCGCTCTGCTGGGTACCCTCGATATTGCCGGGGCCACGCAGCCGCAGGTCGGCTTCGGCAATGACGAAGCCATCAGTGGTTTGCACCATCGTCTGGATGCGCTCCCGCCCGTCGTGGCTCATTTTGAACCCGGTGAGCAAGACGCAGAAAGACTGCTCCGCGCCCCGGCCCACACGCCCACGTAACTGGTGCAGCTGCGACAGGCCAAAACGTTCGGCATTTTCGATAATCATCAAGGAGGCGTTAGGTACATTTACCCCTACCTCGATGACCGTGGTGGCGACCATAATCTGCGTCTCACCGCGCACAAAACGTTGCATCTCAAAGTCCTTGTCCGCCGGTTTCATTTTACCGTGTACAATACTGATTTGGTAGTCCGGCATTGGGAAATCGCGGCTCAACGCTTCAAAACCGGACATTAAGTTCTGCAAATCCATCGTTTCCGTCTCCTCGATCATAGGATAGACCACATATATCTGGCGTCCCTTATCTATTTCATGGCGCATCAGGCCCTGTACCCGCAGTCGGTGGTGCTCGGTCTTGTGCAACGTGGTGATCGGCTTGCGGCCAGGCGGCAGTTCGTCAATGATGGACACGTCCAGATCGCCGTACAGTGTCATCGCCAGGGTGCGGGGAATGGGCGTGGCCGTCATGACCAGTACGTGGGGTGGCAGGATGGAATTCTTTTTCCAGAGGGCAGCGCGTTGTTGCACTCCAAAGCGGTGCTGCTCGTCGATGACCGACAAACCGAGATTTTGAAAAACGACCCAGTCTTCGATGAGCGCATGGGTGCCGATCACGATGTGCATTTCGCCAGAGGCCAGCTGATCCAGAATAGCCGCCCGTTTTTTGCCTTTTACCGAGCCGGACAGATAGCCGACCTGTACGCCCATTTCACCGACCAGCGCGGTGATGCCCACAAAATGTTGCTGCGCCAAAATCTCGGTGGGGGCCATCAAACAGGCCTGAAAGCCGTTGTCCAGTGCCATCAGCATGGTCATCAGGGCCACTACCGTCTTGCCAGAACCCACGTCGCCTTGCACCAGTCGGTTCATCTGCTGGCCTGCTGCGAGGTCGGTGCGAATTTCTTTCAACACCCGTTTCTGCGCGCCCGTGAGCTCGAAAGGCAGTTTTTCCTTGAAGAAAGTAAGGAAGTAATCGCCGATTTTTTCAAAAATAAAACCTTGGATGGTGTCTTTTCGGCGACGTTTGATCTGCAACAGCCGAAGTTGCAAAAAGAAGAGTTCCTCAAATTTCAAACGCCGGGTGGCCGCATCTAATTCGGCCTGCGTCTCCGGGAAATGGATTTTTGATAAAGCCGATCCACGTGGCAACAGTTTGTATTGCGCCAAAAGGTAGTCGGGCAGCGTTTCCGCCACATCAGTGGCATCCAGCGCATCCAGCAAGGCACGCATCAACTTACGCAAGCCCTTGGCATCCAGCCCTTTCTGCACCAACCGGTCTGTAGTGGGATACACCGGATCGAAAGTACGGGCCTTTTGGGTGTTGTCCGCCGCTGCCTCTTCCATCTCCGGGTGGGTGATGCTGAAGCGGCCATTGAACTCGTTGACCCGCCCGAACGCGATGTATTCCTTGCCTACGGCCAGGGTTTTTTCCAGCCACTGCACGCTTTGGAACCAGACCATTTCCATCATGCCCGACTCATCGCGGAGACTACCGACCAGGCGCTTGGCCCGGCCTTCGCCCATTGTTTCGAGCTTGCGCAGAATGCCTCGCAGCTGCACCTGTTCGCCCTCCGTCTGTACGTCGCGGATGCTGTGAAACTGGGTGCGGTCAATGTAGCGAAAAGGAAAGTGGAACAACAGGTCACGGCAGGTGAAGATGCCCAGTTCCGTTTTCAGCACCTCCGATCGTTGTGGGCCAACACCTTTTAGAAATTCTATCTTGGAATCGAGATTCATGTTAAATCCGAGGGTTCATCAATGCAAACCACAGCGGCGGCACCAAGGCCAACAGTAGGCTGGTCGGGTAACCAAATGGCAACTGCGGGCTTTCGTCTGTATGGCGTAAAATCTGATATTTACGCGTTGCTTTGAAATGATGGTCGCTGTGTCGCGTCAGTTCGTACAGAAAAATTCGGCCCAGTTCGTGGTCGCTGTTCCAAGAATGGGCGGGAGTGACTGGCTCGGGGCGACCCGATGCAAGCAAGCGACGTTGCAAGCCATAATGTTCGATGTAGTTGATGGTTTCGAGCAAAAGAAAGCCAATTACGGCAATGGCAACTGCCGCAGCCAAGCCCCGCCAGCCAAAAATAACGCAAATTCCTATCAACCAAAAGCTTTGCGCCAAAGAAAATCGCACCATTTCATTCTGCCAAGTCCAGTTGGGAATACCCGCTTTTTGCAGTCGCTCTTGCTCCAGCAGCCAGGCACCTTGCCAGCTCCCAGACACCGAACGCCACCAAAAAGTATAGACAGGTTCGCCAAAACGCGCCGTCGCTGGATCTTGGTCGGTGGCCACGTTTTTATGGTGGCCCCGGTTATGTTCCACAAAAAAATGCTGGTAAAGTGCTGGCAGCAACATGATTTTGGCCAACAATTGTTCGCCACGGGTGTTTCGGTGACCAAGCTCATGGGCTACGTTGATGCCAACCGCTCCGACAATAATGCCGACGCTGAGGGTTAACCCGATTATTTCCCAGCCGGTTATTTCATTTTTACTGACCAAGGATATATACCAACCTACGATGCTGAATAGCAAAACAGCATTTAAGTATAATAACCAATCAAATACCCGGCGACGCGAGCGGTTTTCTTCGTCCGCTGCCGCAACATTTTCCGTGGATACGGGCAGAAAAAACTCGGCTACCGGAATAATCAAAAAGGCCAAAACCACTGTAGCCCACGACCATACTCCTTGCCAAGCCAACGCAAGTAGTGCACTGCCCGGCAGTACGTAGGCGATCAAATATTTTGCATCTTTCATTGCTATACTATGGAATTTTACCCGCTCAAAATTAAGCAAGTCGTTCGAGAAACCGCCGATACCAGCACCTTGGAATTTGAAATACCTGCGGAATTACAGGAAATATTTGCCTACCAGCAGGGCCAATATGTCACCTTACGAACCCGGCAAAATGGACAGGAGCTACGTCGTTCCTACTCCATGTCGTCCAGCCCTTTGGAAAAACGCCTGGCCGTGACGGTGAAAAAAGTACCCGACGGGCAAGTATCCAGCTACCTGCACGACGTGGCTAAGGTAGGCGATACGTTGGAAGTGGCTGCACCCGATGGCCGTTTTTACAACACTTTGCACCCCGAAAAGCGGCGTACCTACTATTTGTTTGGGGCGGGCAGCGGCATCACGCCGTTGATGTCCATCCTGAAAAGCATCCTTGAAGGCGAGCCGATGAGTGCCGTGTTCCTGCTGTATGGCAGCCGCAACGAGGAGAGCATCATTTTCCGCGACGAACTGGACCGACTGACGGACCGCTATAATGGGCAGTTGCACGTGGAACATATTCTGAGCCAGCCCAAAAAGGAAGGCGGTGGGGGCCTGCTGGGGATGTTCAAAAAAAGCACCTCCAACTGGCAAGGCAAGACTGGCCGGATTGCGCCCCTTGCAGCCAACGTGTTTTTGGATGATAATATGGCTCGTGGCCCGGAAGACGACTGTATGTACTACGTGTGCGGCCCCGGTAGTATGGCCGATGACGTCAAGGCAACCCTGTTGGCTAGGGGCATCCCCGCCAAACTAATTCAGACGGAGTATTTTGTGAATGCCAACCATGTGCCGGGCGACATCGCCGATGCCGGTGCAGCTAATACGGGCAAACGCATTATTGTTCATTTGAAAGGTCAACGGATCGAATTGGCAGTACCCGAGGGGGCTACGATCCTGGACGTGCTGGTGAAGGAGAAATATGACCCGCCCTACTCTTGCACGGCGGGTGCCTGCTCCACTTGTATGGCCAAAGTGATCAGCGGCAAGGTTAAAATGGATACTTGTTATGCCTTGGACGACGACGAAGTGAAAGATGGCTACATCCTGACTTGTCAAAGCAAATTGGAGACCTCGGTGGTGGAGCTGACCTACGATATGTAGATTTTTTTTGGAAAACCCTTTGTTATATTAAATCCGATCCCTATTTTAGCGGTGGAAAATCTGGAAAAATGGCTGTTTTAATCTTACAAGCTATTTTCCTCTCATGTCTCCCCGTGCTATCCCCGCCTTGCGACTACTTGGCCCTTTTGCCCTGGCTTTGGGCATAAGTGGGCATAATGACTATTACTTGCCCTGGTTAGGTACCCTTTTGGCGGTCTCTGCCCCAGTAATCTACCTATTGGCTAGCTGGCAGTTTGACTACCGCCACCGTTGGGTCTACGGCTTACTATTCAGTATCTGGTGGTTTGGCTTTGGTTATTATCATTTGGCCGACTACCACGAAACTCGCCTGCCCGACCATTTTGCTCCGCAAATTCAACAAGTCCGCTATGTGGTGGGCAGCATCTACGCAGCCCCCGCCCATGGCGCGAAGCTGAAAGTGCCGTTGTTGGTAGAGGCTATCGGTACCTCTCCCGACTCGCTGCAAAAATGTTCCGGCCACCTTCTCCTTTTCTTGGACATCACGCCACAGACCGACAGCCTGCAGTACGGCGACCGATTGGGAATTCGCCTAACGATAAACCCAACGGCCTCAGCCAAAAATCCTCATGCGTTCGATTATAGCCGTTATTTGCATTTCCAAAACATTCATTTTCAATCTTTTGTCAAACCAGACTCGCTGGTGCGCTTGTCCACTGGACATGGGTATGCCCTATGGCGATTGGCCTATGGGTGCCGAGACCAGTTGCTGGCCTTGTTGCAGCGGCACTTTTCTACCCAAAACGAATACGCAGTAGCCTCGGCACTGTTGGTAGGTTATACCGATGACCTATCGGACGACCTACGCACGGCCTACGCGGAGACAGGCTCCATGCACGCCCTCGCCGTTTCCGGCACCCACGTGGGAATGATCTACGTTGCCCTCATGTTTTTGCTGGGCCGTTTGCCGTTGCGTGGCCGTCAAGGAAAATTGGTCGAAACGGTGCTGGCTCTGCTGGGTATTTGGGCCTTTACTTTTCTAACGGGCGCGACGGCGTCGGTGTTGCGGGCCTCGGTGATGTTCAGCCTGTTTCTGTGCGGCAAGCTCCTGTTTCGCAATGCTTCCATCTGGAATATTCTGGCTATCTCCGCAGTCGTCTTACTGCTATACAACCCCTATTTGCTCTTCAATGTCGGCTTTCAATTGTCTTACGTGGCGGTGGCGGGCATGGTATTTTTTTACCCGCACTTTGACAAAAAAATGCCGGACTGGCCAAAGCCACTGGGCGAATTCCGCAAGATATTTTTGATCGGTTTTGCGGCGCAGCTTGGTACACTGCCCCTGTCCTTGCTTTATTTCCACCAGTTCCCCATCTATTTCTGGCTGGCCGGTTGGGTGGTGGTACTCGGCGGGGCCATTTTCTTGGCGGGCGGGGCGATACTGGTGGTTTTGGATGCGGTGTCTGCTTGGTTGGCGGATTGGTGTGGCTGGCTGTTATACCATTTGGTGTTAGGCATGAACCAAGTAGTGTTTTATATTCAGCACTTGCCGGGCAGTGTGGTCAGTGGCATTTGGATCACTGGCTGGGCGGCGGCGTTGCTGTATGTAGCGATTGGTTTCATTGGGGCAGCCATGTATACCCGGCAGGTGAAATGGGCTATTGCCGCTATGGGAGTAATCACCTTGTTGGGCTTTTGCCGCTTGTGGCGGAGTTATGAGCAAGAGTACCAACGCGAAATGGTCGTTTATTCCATCTCCAAACACCATCTGCTGGACTTTTTTGACGGACGCACAGTGGTGTCCTTGTCCGATACGTTGACCAGAAAACAGGAAACGTTCGCCGCACAATCCAATCGCTGGGCCTCCGGGATGTGCGAAAAAACCAGTTTGACATTGGAACGCGACTCTTTGTTTCAGTCAAAAAATTGCTGCTTTGCCGCACCGTTCATCCAGTTTTTCGACCGAAGAATAGTGCTGTTGGATGATTCCAAATGGGTTAGTGCTGACCAATCAACCCCTTTTCCGGTAGATGCAATTTTGCTGTCCAACAATCCAAAAGTGCGCATCGCCGATTGTCTCCGTTGCTTCCCCAGTCAGTTGGTCGTTTGGGACCACACCAATTCTTGGAAGCAAAGCGAACGCTGGCGGGCGGAGTGCGAAAGTTTGGGTGTGGTAGGCCACGATGTTCGTCAGGAGGGGGCTTTCCTGTGGGTATGGTAGGGAAAACCACAGCGCGTTGCTTCTTATCAATATAATATAAAAGGTTGATAATCAATTTAATACTTAGTAATCACCAATTTTCCTCGCCACTAAAAAACACCCATGAAACATTTCTTAACTCAAATCCTGCATTTTTCCCGGGCCGAACGTGCCGGTACGATTGCCTTGATGATCGTGTGCGGCCTCATCTATCTGGCCCCGGCAGTATTCCATTGGTGGCACCCACAGCACGCCACAGATTTTAGCCAATTTCAAGCCGACGTGCGGACCTTCCGGGAGAAAATGAGTATCGAAGATGTTGCACCTACCGGAAAATCAACTGGTGAGCTGTTCGCATTTGACCCTAATACGGCCACGGCGGAGGAGTTTGTTCAGCTGGGACTGTCCGAAAAAGTGGCGGGCATCATTTGCAATTACCGCAACAAGGGTGGACACTTCCGCCAGCCGGACGATCTGCAAAAAATATACAGCCTGCCCGCAGCGGATTTCCAACGGCTTCGTCCGTGGATACAAATCGGGGGGGCTAAGCAGAAGCGCGATGAGGAGGAACAACCCGCAGTAGTCTCCACTGCCGAGCTGTTTGCCTTCGATCCCAATTTGGCTTCCGAAGGGGACTTTCGGCGATTGGGCCTCTCCAGCCGTACGATCAAAAGCATTTTGAACTACCGGGTCAAGGGCGGACAGTTTCGTAAAACAGAAGACTTCGCCAAAATATACACCCTCGACGAGGAGGACTATACACGGTTGGCTCCTTACCTCACCATTGGCGCGCTGGCCACCACGGGAACCGAACGGCCAGCCACGTATGCGGGTGGTGCGCATTTTCCAGATAAAAAAATTGCTTTCCAAGGGCCGCTGGACATCAATCGGGCCGCGTTGGAGGACTGGTTGCAGCTGCCGGGCATTGGGGAGAAGCGCGCGCAGCAGATTATAAACCGTCGGGAGCTACTTGGCGGCTTTATTAGCGTGGCGCAGGTAGCGGAGACATTTAATTTACCCGACAGCGTATTCCAGCGTATCCAACCGAGGCTGATTCTTGAATCTAGAGATGTTCGCCAGCTCAACATCAATGCTGTCTCGGCGGAAGACCTGGATCGTCATCCTTATATTTCGCTCAAACAGGCCACTTTGATTATCAACTATCGTAGCCAACATGGCCCATTCGCCAGCGTGGAAGATTTGAGTAAAATTGTCGTGTTTGCTACGGACAAAAAATGGTTGGAAAAAATCAAACCTTACCTGGCAACGCAGTAAGAGTGCGTTTGACCAAACCTTCCAACTAATCAAACCCTGTTCATTTGCGCAGCGAAGGATCAATGGCGTAGGCTTTTTCCAGCCAAGGAGCGGCCTCTGCTGGCTGACCCATGTCGCGGTAAGCGGAGCCGATATAAATAAGTAAAGTCGTGTTACGTGGTTCGTATTGCAGGGCTACTTTCCACTGTTCGATGGCCTGTGGAAATTGCTTTTTCATGGCCAGTACCGCGCCTAAGTTGCGGCGGACATCCACAAAGCGGGGGTCGTACACAATGGATTTCCGGTACACTTCCTCTGCCTGGTCCAGCTGTTGGCGCATGAAGTAGATAAACCCAAGGTTGGACAGCACCTTCGCGTCGTTAGGCCGGTATTTCAATGCTTTCTGGTAGTCCACAAAGGCCTGATCGTATTTTTTCAATCTGAAGTAAGCCAATCCACGGCTACCGTAAGCATCATGGTATTCGGGATATAGGCTAATGGTCTTAGTGTAAGCCTCAATACCTTTCAGTATTTGGGTGCTGTCGATCACCGTCCCCGTCTTTTCGTCCATACCAATTCGAGTCACTT
>JAYUXG010000100.1:0-5011 GCA_043753125.1 Saprospirales bacterium
TACTGGTTCAATGAAACATACAATACCTATGTAAATGAGAAATGTCTGGTTGGTTTGAGCCAAAGACAAGTCATTAAGTTGTTCGGAAAACCCTCCAAAATGTTTTTTTCTCCTAAATGGAATGCATTTTATTATTGCCTCGACAAACTTTGTGTCGATAGAGAATTAAACGGTGGTCGTTTTATTATCCTGTATTTCAATAAACAGAAAAAAGTAAGTTGGGTGGACTCAAACCCCCCTGCTAATAGTCTTCCAAACGATTGAAATATGTGGTATGTTGAATATTTTAACTATGTATAAAATTCAAAATCAACAGTTTAACTATTTTATCCGTAACATCCAATAAATAAAAAAATGGTGCTAACACTGCATGGCTGTCAACCGTCCGCTACACGCGGCGGTCTGGCAGCCATGCCCACGTTCAGCGCAAAGACAATAAATATAAAATACACATTGTCAATGCGTTAAGTAATATTTTAAACTAAATTTTTCATCATTTAAACAGTTTAATTATGAACGGTTCAAACCAATTCCTTATCGCTTTCCGCTCCCTGTTGGCGGTACTTTTCGCATTCCTCGCGGCCCTGCCGCAACTCCAAGCGCAGTACACGCCCTGCGCCACGCCCTTGCCCATTGAGGCAGAGATGGCGCAAGTCGCGGCGGCTATGGTCAACTCCGGCACGGCAAACGCCTCGTCGTCCTCGCTTACCTGGGAAATTCCCGTGCGCATCACGGTATTCCGCAAGAATGATGGCAGCGGATGGAACATCGCCTACGACGACGCATTCATGGACGCATTCCTCTCCAACATGAATTCAAAAGTGGCAGGTGGCCCCAACACCTTTCACTTTTTCCACTGCGGCCCCATCAACTTCATTGACGTTGACCAACTGTACAGTGGTTCGCTGACTGTGTCGGACTACTCCTACAACCGCAACTACCTCAACCTGTACATCTACAACAAGCCGGGACAGGCAGCCTCTGCCACTTTCCCGTGGTTCCCAGAGCCAAAAGCCGTCTATATGCCCTTCGGCATATCCGGCACCTCTGACGCGACTGGCTTTCATGAACTGGGCCACACTTTGGGCTTACTGCACACCTTCTCTCCAGAATTGGCGTATTCCGTTCCCGTAGTCCCCGGCCAACAAGACCACCCCGAACAGCAAGGAGGTAGAGAATTAGTGATTCGAGATTCTACTCAGGGCAAGGATTTTCCTGGTCCCAACCACACCTTTGCTGGCGACCGTATATCGGACACCCCGCCTGGCTGCGACAGCGACCCACAACGGGCAGTCATGCACCCATCTTCTGCCACCATTGCCGGATGTCTGGACAACGATCCTAACACACCCTGCAAAAATGGCTGCCTCGATGGCGACCCCAATACGCCCTGCATCAATGGCTGTTCTTGGGACTACAACAATTGTACCTACACGGGTGACTACCGCGACTACAACTTTGACCTCGTTGTGGACTCCCTGAATGTCCTTGCTACGAACATCATGTCCTACACCGGGGGCTGCCGTGCCAAATTCACCTCCGGTCAAGTAAACCGTGCTGACCAGTTTGCCAACTTCGTCCTCAATGACTACTATCAAGAGCAACTTTGCGGCAACCTGCTCGACCGGGTGGAAATAGAAGGAACATCTACTGGCCTCGACCAGGTGAATATGCGCATTTCTCCCACATCCGACCCTGCCGATTACTCCCAGACCATTGTCAATAAGACCGGCGATTTCAATGGCAAACTGCCTATCTCCAATCTCAGTGTACAAGTCAAAGCCAACCTCAAACGTTTCCGCAGCACGGATTTCACGAAACTGGATCATAACTGGCTGAGCGGTCTGACCACATTTGACCTCGTCGGCATTCAAAAGCACATCCTTGGTCTCAACACTTTGGAGAATGGCTACAAAATGCTGGCCGCTGATGCCAATAAGAGCAACTCAATCACTACATTCGATATCATCCTATTCAGGAAACTGATTCTGGGCATTGATACCGTACTGTCTGCCTACACCCAACCTTGGCGTTTTGTGCCGGAAGTGGTGACCCAACAGGCAACAGGTGGCGCACTGCAACCTGCTTTCGACGGCATAGGACTTGATAACCCGTTTTCTACCATTCCACCCGCCATGGGTGCTCCTGCCGTGGCACCGTCGCTGTACTGCGAGCCGACCTGGCCTTTCCTGATGCGGTCTGGCACCGTGCGCAACGGCTTTGACGCAGTCAAACTGGGCAATATCTGTGGCCCGGTGCTGCCCGACGGTTTAACGGGTGACTGTCCCGGCGATGTTGCGATGCTTGTTCCCAGTACTCCGGTAACTAAGAAAGACGTGATTGAACTATCTGTAAAGGGGTTCGGACTTCGGTCCGTCGCGGCCTTCCAAACTGGCATCAAGGCGGCAAAAGAAGATTTTGAATTTATCGGCAAGGAGAATGGGGTTGTTGGCGACTTTGCCACTACGGAAACTGCACCGGGCGACCTCAACCAGGTAGACGAAGGCATCAAAGCAATCTGGCTGGGCAACAACCTGAGCGCGCAGACGCTGACTGATGGCAGTTTGCTGTTCAAGTTCTCTTTACGGGCGAACAAAGACATCGCCGACTTGAGCGATGCGATTGAACTGGACGATTCGATTTTAGCGACTTATTTTCTAACCGCAGATGGTGGCTGTGTCAGCAACGCGAGCCTTGAAATCACGGTCAGCAATTTGGGGAGTGAAGAGCGGAGCAGCGGCCCGCTTGCGAGCGAGCGAACGCTTTCGAAACAGAAAATCTTCTGCCTGCCCAATCCCTCGAGCGACCAGTTGACCGTGCTATTTGATGCCGATCGGGACTTTGATGGCAACATCCTCATTCACGATATGCAGGGACGCTTGTTACAAACCATTGCACAAGTTTTTGTACAAGGGCGCAATGTTATCAACATCAGCGACTTTGCCCGTTTGCCAATCGGAGTGCTAAACATCTCCATTCTTGACAGCAAGTCCATTCATTCTGTTCGGGTAAACAAACAATAAAATTTAATTATCAGAGAGGGTATTCGTCCGGTAGTGGCGAATGCCCTCTCTGCTTTTTACAAAAACTGAGAACTATGAAATTGCTATTTATAATTTTTGGCATTGCCTTTTTTTATACATCTGTATACGCTCAAGGCCAGCCCACAGAACTTTGGCAGGCTATCGAACCAGCCGGAAGTGTCAATATAAAAAGCCCAACCATCGCGCTGGACGGGTTCCAGAATACCTATATGCTCACCAACCAGACCGATGAGAGGCCGCTCGGAGGCTTCACACTGGTCAAGTACGATACATTGGGCAATCTGCTGTGGAAACAAAATTCGACCGGGAGTTTTTCCGGTATTTTCTACGGTAGTTTCCTGGTGGACACCATTGGTAACGTATATGTCAG
Source organism: Saprospirales bacterium (assembly GCA_043753125.1). Lineage (GTDB taxonomy): Bacteria > Bacteroidota > Bacteroidia > Chitinophagales > Saprospiraceae > M3007. The sequence goes on from JAYUXG010000100.1 coordinate 3,415, forward strand.
TGAAAATTACGACGGTGGGCTGCCAGGTTATGACGCGGATGCTATACTGGTAAAGTATGACCCCGATGGTACCAAACTATGGATGGCCAATTACGGCCTCAATCAGGTCGGTGACAGTTACATCTACTACTCCGAAATGGATACCCTCAACGGCAGGCTAATAACCTTAGGCATGAATCTGCACGACACTGCACTTGCCGAGAATTTCTTGTTTGTTCAGGCTATTGACACTTCTGACGGCAGCGTAATCTGGAACACCAAGATTTTTGGCGTATTCCGTCCACAGAATCTGCGTATTCAGTCCGATCACATTCAACTGCTCGCTACTGATTTTACATCTAACGGAAAATACTTTGTCAACGCGATGCTCGATTTTGACGGAAACCTGACGGCTCAATATCAGAAGCCTTACTCCGGATATGCTATTGACTTCAATTACATATCAAGAACAGGTGATGTTATCTTTGGAAACCGTGCATTCGGATATACAGTAACTAGGATAAATATTGAAGGAGATACTTTATGGGGATATGAGCCTCAAAATATTATCTATTCTATCAAAAATAAAATATTATCAATTTCAGAAGACGAAGATTTAAACATCTATGCTACTGGGGCAGTTGAGTCTCTTTCTTTGGGAACCGAACAACTTACATTAAAATTCGATAAATTGGGAAATGTATTATGGGAAAATACATACAACAGTTATAATGACAGTTTGGTCGACTACGGAATTTATTCTATTCCTTATAAAAATTACCTATTTGTTACTGGTGGAACGCAACTTGAGAATATGGACATCATTGGCATAATGAAGATATTTGATAAAAACACGGGTTCTTGTATTTACGAAATAAAAAAACCGGAAAATAACATATTTGTAATTAATAAATCCATTTCAAAAGGCGATAAAGTGTTTTATTCAGCAGAGGGATTTCAACAGAACCTAAATAATATACTTGTAGTTACCGGTTGTTTTCAATTGCCCGAAATAACCTCTTATAATGAGACAAAAACCACACTAGCCGTCACTCTTGGCCCTAACCCTGCCGCCGACTATGTGAATGTATTAAAAATAGATACAAATGTTTTAAAAAAAATAATTATATATGATGTCAATGGAAAAATAATGATAATAAAAGGTATTGAAGACAAGCAAGAGCAAATTGACATCTCAAATCTGAAATCAGGCATATATTTAGTTTCAGTGTGTGGTAAAGGTCTCTGTATCAACAAAAAAATAATAAAAATATAATGCGCTGAACAATGCACTACTGCCATGCCTCCTAAACGTCGGCACAGGCAGCAGTGCCCCCGTCAGATTGTGAAAAAACCTTAGTTTTGCTTGATGCTTTTCTGTGGCCGAGTTAACTTGTAGCACATTTAACATCCCAGTACTCATGAGCCACCGCACCGGTCAAGACCGCCACCAATTCGGACTGTTTGCCACGCCCTTGGAAGAGCTGATCGCCGAGGACAACATCGTGCGCCTCATTGACGCCTTCGTGGACAAAATCGACCTGGAAAAACTCGGTTTTGAGCACGTCCGTACGAAGCAGACCGGTGCGCCGCCCTACGAACCGGCCCTGCTACTCAA
>JAYUXG010000101.1:0-1970 GCA_043753125.1 Saprospirales bacterium
GCACTAGGAGCTTCTTAGTTCATAGTTCATACTTTACTTCATTACTTCCATCCGCAGATTATCCCGCCCATCAGTGCCAGGCACAGAATCCAGAAGCCAGCATTTACGGCGAAGTACCGGAATCCCCTGCGTTCAAACAGGGTATTAAAGCCAAGTAAGGGCAAGGCCAAGAACAGGCCGGTCATCACCCCGTGTAGAGCACCGTGCTTGAAGGTGCGGAAGTTATTGCCATATTTGTTCATAAAGTCGCCCAAGTAGTACCCGATCTCGGATTGTGGGTCCTGGACGCCCGGCTCTTCGGCTAACACAGACCAGACGCTCATCTGGTGAATGGTAATGGGCATCAGCATCATGGCGATCAGCAGGCCAATCAGGTAGGTCAATCCAAAAGTCAGCACCCGGTTGCCACTTTTCATTTTTTCGTCGGTCATACCAGCGGCCGTCATCCAGGTGCGACCGAAGAGCTGGGGTTGGTACCACACCATGCTCAGCAAAAGAGGAATAAGGGCGGCGACAAAAGGGGCAATCCAGTTGAGTTTTTCCATAATATTTCGTTTTGATGCGTTAAAAAATTAAGTAATTTTTCTTTTGATACGTTGCTGGCTCGCAAAAAGAGGAGGAAAAATGAACTCATTTTATCCCCTCTCACAACGACTCCATATCAATCACAAAGCGGTACTTCACATCGCTTTTCAGGACGCGTTCATAGGCTGCATTGACGTAGTCGATATGGATAATTTCTACATCTGATGCAATATTATGTTCGACGCAGAAATCCAGCATTTCCTGGGTTTCCGCAATACCCCCAATGTAGGAGCCGGTCAGGGTCCGGCTATTATCCAGTAGGTAAGACCCTTTAAACTGGATAGGTTCGGGCGGAATACCGACGCAAATATGTACGCCATTGATGCGCAGCATTTTCAGGTACATACTATAGTCATGCGGCGCGGAAACCGTATCCACTATAAAATCAAAATAATTGGTCAATGGCTGGACTTGCCCAGCATCGGATGTCAGGCAGAAATGATGCGCGCCTAATCGCTTGGCATCTGCTTCTTTCTGCGGTGAAGTACTCAGCATGGTCACTTCCGAGCCAAAGGCCGCAGCGAATTTTACCGCCATATGGCCCAGACCGCCCAGGCCCAACACGCCCACCTTATGTCCTTTTCCTACTTTCCATTTGCGCAAGGGCGAGTAAGTCGTGATGCCCGCACACAACAGCGGCGCGACCCCGGCCAGTGGCAATTGATCGGACACCATCACCACAAAGTACTCATCCACGATGATCTGCTTGGAATAGCCGCCATAGGTGGGAGTCTGGCCATCCAACTCGCGGGAATTGTACGTCCATACGGTCTTGCCTGATTCGCAATATTGCTCCTGCCCTTGCTGGCAGTTGGGACAGGCCTGACAGGAATTGACCATACAACCCACGCCCGCCAGATCACCTACCTGAAATTTTCTCACCTGTTGGCCTACCTGGACAATACGTCCCACTATTTCGTGACCGGGCACTAATGGATAGATACTTGGCCCCCATTCGCCCCGCACCTGATGGATATCGGAGTGACAAACCCCACAGTATAAAATTTCGATTTGCACATCCTGTTCCCCGACCGGCCTGCGGTCGAAGGCCCAGGGCGCTAATTGGTCTTTGGCATGGTGTACAGCGTATCCTTTGGTGGCGATCATAATGGAAGGAGGTTGAGGAAAATAATAATAGGGTTGCTATTTGTTATAACAATTTTACAGTCAATGCATTATGAGATATTTCCTTTAAAATCATTTATGAAAAGACAAATATAGAAAAAATACTGCCCCGTCATACAACGCGCCGCGTAATACTGTGCCTCTTTATTTGTGCAGGGCAGAAAAAAGAGTTTGTAAAGTGCTTCCCGCATCATTTCTCAACACCCTCCATAACCTGTAATCCCAGCCATGCCTACTTTCTTTCCAACTCAGTTTCTTTA
>JAYUXG010000102.1:0-5002 GCA_043753125.1 Saprospirales bacterium
GAAATTACCGGATTACCAATTGATGAGATAGAAAATCTGTAATGGCACATAAAAAGGGACTCACCAGATAAACCTGGCAAGCCCCTTTCCTCGTGGTACGTTTTGTTCTGATGTGGCGGCCTAATTATCTGCCTGCCCGCTGATGACATCTCTGGCAAAAAGGATTTTAGGTCTCCAGTATCTAGAAGTAGATATATTCTCGACTACCACTCCTCGGCTGCATGTGCTGTGTACACATAAAATGCCCTCGGCAGTACACTCTACGACCATTGCGACGTGGTGTACCCTGCCGCGATAGCCAAAAAACACCAGATCGCCTGGCAGCACGTTTTCCAGTTCGATCTTGTCGCCCTGCGTGGCCTGTGTACTCGAACAAGCAGAGGCTTTTACTTCAAATTCCTTCAAAATGTAGCTCGTAAAACCGGAGCAATCAAAGCCTGTGCGGGGCGCACGGCCGGCATAGTGGTAGGGGATGCCGAGAAAATTTTGGGCGTAACCGGAAATGTACTCGCGCAATTGCATCACTTCAGCGGTATTGATCGCACGCCCGGCAGAGGGGGTGGGAATGATAAAGGCCGTAGTGGAAAAGAACGTGAGCAAGGGTAACAAAAGACAAAAGAAGAGTCGCTTGGGGGTACTTGTGTGGTCGATCGTTTCAGACATACAATAGGATTTAATCCACAGCCGGGGGGCTGCGCTCAGTACAGAGTGCGTACAAAAGAGCTAACTGGTGAAAAAAAGGTGGCCAATGGGCAACGGCTCAACTACAGCTTGCGGCAGCGCGAAACGTGAAAATGTCCATAGGAGAGATTAAAAAAAGAGCCGTTAAAGACTAAGAATTGCTGCAAGCCTGAGGCAAAGGTAGAAAAAGGATTCAAAAAACAAATTTTGAAATAAAAATTTGTGTCCGTCCCTCAAAAACATTCAAAATAGTCACTATCCGACAAAAAAGGCAACTGCTGGCGGTAGTTGGACAAATCCTCCATCGAAAGTTTGGCGGTGAACACGCCTTCCTGCCTGGAAATTTGAACGACGGGCTGCCCTGCAAAATCTATGAGCGCCGAGTCGCCGATGTATTCGTAGCCATTCCCGTCCTTGCCGACCACGTTCACGCCAATCGTAAAGGCTTGATTTTCAATGGCTCTGGCCACCAACAGGCTTCGCCAGTGGTGGCTGCGCCGCTCCGGCCAGTTGGCGACAAAAATTAACAGATCGTAGGCGGACTTTTTTTCGGGATTTGCACCCGATGCCCGGTTGCGGCTCCATACCGGGAAGCGCAGGTCGTAACAAATAAGGGGGCAAATCCGCCAGCCTAGCCACTCCACCACCAGCCTTTTTTTTCCCGCCGTGTAGGATAAATTTTCTCCGGCCAGCCCGAACAAATGCCGTTTATCGTACACCTCGCACCGCCCGTCGGGGTACATCCAGACTAAGCGGTTGAAATACGTGTCCGCCGTAGCGTCGGTGGAAGTGGATATGTCCTCCTTTGCCGAGGCTTCGGTGGGTAAACAGATAAAACTGCCGGTCACCGCCGCGTCCAGGTCCCGCGCCAGCGTGCGCAGCCACTCCACCGTCGGGCCGTCCATCGGCTCGGCCAGTGCGGCGGCATTCATGGTGAAGCCGGTCGTAAACATTTCGGGCAGCACCACGAGGTCGGTGTGGCCACGGAGGGCCGCGAGGGTCCGGCCCAGCATTTCGCGGTTGGCCACCGGGTTTTCCCAATGAAGGGTGGTTTGAACGAGGGAGACGCGCATGAAGAGAAGTATGAAGTAAGAATTAGTGTCGGCACTAGGTGCTAGGACAGGAAACTTTTGGCAAGGATAAGGCAGGGTTGTTGAAAAAAGCCGCACTATCGCCAGAGAAGTGCACGGACTGCCCTACTTTTACGCGCTTATCGCTACAGCTACCCCACCCATAACCAGTAACCACTCAAAATGGAACCACTCGATCCCCCCGCCTTGCTCCTCCCGGCCGCCGACCCGGATATGGCTCGCCTGGATGCACTGGCCCACTTACTGGACAGCCAGTTCCGCATACCGGGCACTAATATGCGTTTTGGTCTGGATGGCATCATTGGCCTGGTCCCGTACTTGGGCGACATGGCGGGTTTTGTTATTTCCGGGCTGCTCATGCGGCTGATGGTACGCCGGGGCGCGGGGCCGGGCATTATGCTGCGGATGCTGGGCAACTTTGTGCTGGATGCCGTCATTGGTATCATCCCGCTGATCGGCGATTTGTTCGATTTTGGCTACAAGGCCAACCGCCGCAATGTGAATATGCTCAAAGCATATTACGCCGAAGGTAAAGAACGGCCCAGTGCCAAGCGATCGCTTACTTTGCTGGGTATTGTGTTTTTCGCGCTGTTTGTAGCGTCGATTTGGGCTATCTGGAAGTTGGCCGCTTTGTTGATTGGTGTAGTGTGGACTGCGGTTTCTCAATAAGCAAAATCAACGATGGGCAATAAATGCAAAGAGTAAGAAGCAAGTTGCACGTGTTGACCTTTAGATTTTATAGAAAAAATACCAGAAAATATATAAAAACTAATAACCCTATACCTTCTATATAATTAGTTTGTCATGTCGAGCGGAGTCCAGCGATTCTCTGTTTGCCAAAGAATCTAAGGTAATCATCCTAAATCGGGTGTCATTCCATCGGAATCTGCTCAGGTGCTAATGAAAATGTCCACTTTTCTCGATTGCAGATTCCTACGGAATGACACTCAGGGTAAGTGAAGTATTACAACTTTTTGCAAACCGAGAATCGCTGAGCGGAGCCGAGACACCTGATTGAAAAAATACGTAGATGTCTTGGCTGCATTTAACATGACAATCGTCGATTTAGTGGTTAGTATGTAGTGCATTACTGTATAAATATCTATTTGTTTTGCAATGACATTAGTAGATGCAAACTGCTTATAGAGATATACGATTAATAAATAGACTTGTTGTAGTGTTGATAACCAATCACTTATATTGCGTGTCATTCAGAGCGTCAGCGTGGAATCCGAGGCCGTAGGCCTCAGATTTTATAAATCAATACTCGGCCTACGGCCTCGGATTCCACGCCTACGGCTCTGAATGACACAATCTCTCTATAATTTCTATAAAAACCAGTGCAACAAGTCTAATAATTATGGGAATCAACCAATCAACCAACAACCAGTCAACACTCGATCCTCCCATGCGGTACACCCTTCTGTTCTTCTTGTTGCTGACCGCTTATGTCGGCGTCGGCCAGGTCATTCCCGTACTGTCCGACAGTGCCCGCATTAGCCTGATCACCGTGGAACCGGGCAGCGAGACGTACAGTATGTTTGGCCACAGCGCGCTACGGGTGTACGACTATCGCAATCGGCTTGATCGCTGCTACAATTACGGCACGTTCGAGTTTGACCAGCCCAACTTTTTGCTCAAGTTTTGTCAGGGCAAGCTCTTGTATTTCCTGGACATTGAAGCCTACCGAAACTTCGAGTATGGCAACTTGGCTGACCAGCGGGGGATGCGCGAACAACTGCTGCACCTCGACCAGGCCCGGAAACAACGGTTGTTCGAACTGCTTTCCGCGAATGCCCGCGAGGACAACCGCTATTACAAGTACGATTTTTTTTATGACAACTGCGCCACCCGTATCCGCGACGTGGTGCAGGAAGCGTTCTTCCACGAACTGAACTACGATAGTACGCAGCTGCCGCTCGGCACCACCATGCGCCAACTGCTCCGGCCCTACTTGCGGCCGCATCCGTGGACCGAGTTTGGCATTGATCTGCTGCTGGGCTTGCCCGCCGACCAGCGGGCGCGGCCTACGGATTTTATGTTCTTGCCCAATGGAATGCACGATGTGTTCAGCCACACCAGGATCGCTCCAAGCAACCCGTTGGTCCAGGTCGAACAGAATATCCCCAACCCGCCCTTGGCCAAAGCGGCGTTTCAGCCAGATATTTTTCAACGTCCATTTTGGGTGATGTGCCTGGTGGCCATCATTGGGTTACTGAGCATGGCCAATCCGCGCACCGAACACGTATTTGACACGCTGTTTTGGTTCACGTTGGGCTTGATTGGCTTAGTTATTACCCTGTTGTGGGTCGCCACCGACCACTCGGCCACCAAAAACAACCTCAACATATTATGGGCTTTACCCACTCACCTGTTATTTTTCTGGCGGCGCAGCCGCAGCGAATTTACCCAAAACTACTTCGTGGGAGCAGCCGTCCTGGCCGCGCTCACACTGTTGTTCTGGAAATGGCTGCCCCAGGAAATGCCGGTGGCTGCCCTGCCCCTGGTGGTGCTGGTAGTCATAAAAGGGATGTGGCGGCACTATTGGAAAGTCGATAGTTGGCGGAACGAACGCACGGGGAAGAACGTTTAACCATTTGGTCGTACCAGGCCGTGAAAGCGGAGCAAGTGGTCAGGAAATTGCTCATTATACACGCAGACAATAATCGCACTGCGCTGCCCGGGCATATTGGAAAAGAGCAGTTTTATCGGGTTGTGGATGTAGCCGCGTTCGGCGAACATCTGGAGCTGCCGGTCGCGGGGCCGCCGGAAAAGTTTCAGGTCCTCGGCCGTGGCGGGCAGCGGTACGTCGCCGTAGCCTTCCTCCCGTAAAAATTGTTTCACCATGTCGTAGGTGTAGGCCAACTTGGCACCGCCAAAAACGGTGCGGTACTCCCAACCATCGCTGGTACCGCCCAGGTAATCCGAGCCAGCGGGTGGAAATTGCTCGCGCATCGGCACGTGCGGCTCGGCAATGGCCTCTGCGGGCGCAGTGATTTCTTCCGGCATCTCGTCGAAACCGAAATCGTCATAGCCGTCTTCTGGTTCCACGTGAAGGATGGATTGACCCACTTTGAGTAGTTGCTGGTTACTGTAAAGGTGAAAAAGTGGAGAATGTGGAAGGGTGGAGAAAAATTTGATTACCCGCCCAGCATGGATTTATTCTGTGCAATACCACTTTTCATTAAATATCATTGGTTATCAGGCAAAAGTAGCGGATTGTTTGGTTT
>JAYUXG010000103.1:0-5001 GCA_043753125.1 Saprospirales bacterium
CCCAAAGCGGATGGCTCCCTGCTGCGATTGCCAGGCGTGCAGGCTCTCGCCAAAAGCAAGCAGCAGGATGCCGCCGATCAGCAGGCCATTGTGCAGTCCCTGTGCCCACCAGTGATGGGCTTCAAAAAACGGGTCGATTACGAATATTTCGAAGGCAATGAATAGGGCGGTGAAGAGCATGATGCCCACCGCCGCAGCCCGGGTGCGCAGTAGCCAGAGCGGACGCTGGCGCAGCAGACAGCGTTGCAAAAACTGGATGGCCACCCGTTCGTCGGGATAGATCTTGATGAGCTCGCGAAGAACGTGCTCGGCTTTGGCGTACTCCTGGGTTTGGTACAGCGACGCCGCTTTTTTGAACAAAGTGCGGGCAAACAAATCTTCGCCGCCCCACCTATCGATATTGTGCATGATGAGCGTCTCCAGCAGATGATCGCACATCACCAAGTGCTTGCCGTTGTTGCCCGTCTCAAACAGCGCGTCCGTATAGGCAAGCGTGCAATCGAGCCACTCTTCAAAGTCCAAGGCCGTGATCCCGTCCTCAAACCGCTCGTAGTAGCGCACCAAGCCATGGAAGTCGTTCGCTTCAATGGCCTTGAAATTGCGGTACAGACGGAGGCGGTTGGCGGGTAAAAAATTCATGTGCGCCCTAATAGTTACTGGTGATCAGTGATTGGTAAAAACGGAGGCAAGTTTAGGCAGAATTTAGAAAGGTGCAGGCGGTTTGGAAAAAAAATCCACCGCACTTATAACCAATGAGGTGAATTTGTGCTCTAAACCATCTCCACCCTTTTCTCTCCACTTCTTTTTTAACTATCAATTTCGCCGCAGGGCTACTGGCATATTGTCGTCGTAATCGCCGGTCAAAATAGGCGTCTGTACATTCGCTGTGTAATCGCGCACCTTGGTGTACACAAAATTGTATAACTCCTTGATGGTCACCAGATAATCGCTATTTGCATCTGCCTTGCCCTTAAGCCCCTGCAACACGTAATAGGTAAAGACGCCCTGACGCAAACCCTGATCCTCCAGGGAAAGTTCCTCGGCTTTCGATGACATCAGCAGCGCAATGCCACCATCCGCCTCTTCAAAGGCTTGGTAGTAACGCTGCGTGGACACCGGTGCGGGGCCCTTTGCCGCAAAATTGCTGTTATAGCTAAGGGTGCCGCTGTGGCAAGCATCCGCGATGCAGAGTTTGTGCTTGGCCTTGCTTTCTTTAAACACCTGCTTAATCTCTTCGTGGCGCAGCTTGTTATTGAAGCCGTCATAGTCCACTGGTAGAAACGACCCCTCGATGCCGTGGCCACTGTAATAAAACAGCACCACATCATTGGCATCGGCCTTTAGGAAGTTCTGGCGCATGGTGCGCAGGATGTTGGCGCGAGTGGCTTCTTCATCCACCAATACCGCGATCTGGTTGTCGGGCAACGCGCCCCCTTCCGGACTTTTCAGGAAGGAATAAAAGCGATAGGCGTCGTCGTCGGTGAACTTTAGGGAAGGCATGGCCGTATAACGGCCCACGCCTACGATGACGGCCCAGATTTTCACCGTTTTGCTGGGGTCCACGCGAACCGGATCAGATGGTACTGCCTCCGGGGAATCCAGTTCCTTGATCGGCGCACCGTTCATCCAGACCGCCCCATAGACCCGGCCCGAAGCGAAATACATCACGCCTTCGCCATAGGGGGCATTGTTGGCCCATTCGCCGTCGTAGCGGTCGCCGTTGGCGTAGTGGCAGATACCGCGCCCGTTGGGGTAGCCATCCTTGAACTCACCGATCCAGCGCGATCCGTCCGGGTAATCGTAGAAGCCTTGTCCGTTGCGGCAGTAGATAGTGCCGCAGTTGCGCAGGTTGGCCACATCTGGCTTGGTCGTACTCGGTTTGGTCGTATTCGGCTTGGTGGTGGTGGGTACGGGGCGGCTGGGGGTAGGTACAGACGCGGTAGCGGTGGAAGTAATATTCACAGCCTTGCCCATGCTCCAGGAGCCACTGGTGGTTTTGCCATTGGGAGCAACGAGTTTTCCAACCCCATGCTTGCGGTTGGCCTTCCAGCCGCCCACGTAGTAGGCCCCATCGTTGTAATACATGGTGCCCTGGCCTTCAAATTCACCGTTGGCCATCCGACCCTCGTAGCGTTCGCGGCTTTTGAAAAAATATTTGCCCTGGCCATTGGGCTGATCGTTGGCCCACAGGCCCACGTAACGATCGCCATTGGTGTAGGTCATGCTGCCCTGGCCCTGCAAATTGCTCTTGACAAATTGGCCTTCATAAACGTTCCCGTTTTGCATAATCATCTTACCTTTGCCATGGCGCAGGCCATTGAGAAATTGGCCGGAATAAGTAGATATGGAGGAATAGCGGTAGACGCCAGTACCATTTTGGCAGTTGCCGCTTTGGCACTGCGCGGCGAGTTGCAGGGGGGCCTGGCCCACCACAAAGGCGGTGACCAGCAAGCGGAATACAAGATTAAGACCCTTCATGTCTGACAGGATTTGGTTGTTTTTTGAACAAATGAGATAGGTAAGGAAGGGTGCAAGCAGTGGGTTGAATTGATTAAAGCCAGATGATGGAAAATGCCGCATCAAATATGGCTTTAGAGGATGAAGGCGGATTAGCGATGCAAAAACAATCTGTCCAACCGAATATTGTGCCATTCATATCCGCGTCATTTGGAATTTGTACTTTTGCCTTTAGTTTTTTAAATAATAATTTGATCTTCAACAACTTGCAAATTTATTACCATCATGTTAAAAAAAATGATGCTCGGTTTCGGAGCCATTGCCCTACTCCTCAGCTGCCATGCCAACAAGAATAAGCCAGAAGCCACCTCGCTACAGGATGGCAAACACTTCGGCGCGCCGGTGACAGCCAAAAACGCCATTCCCTACGAGCGGCTCATCGCTAGCATGACCAAAGTGGATTCCATGCCAGCAAAGGTAAGCGGTCAAGTGATAGCCGTCTGTCAGAAAAAAGGCTGTTGGATGACAATTCAATCCGCCCAGCCCGGCAAGCCCGAAATGCGGGTGACTTTCAAGGACTACGCCTTCTTCATGCCCAAGGATTTGAGCGGCAAAAAGGTAGTGGTGGATGGGTTTGCCCGCGTGGAGACCACCCCGATCGAGGTGCTGCGTCACTTTGCCGAGGATGCGGGCAAGTCACCGGAAGAGATCGCCCGGATCACCGAGCCAAAACGGGAGCTGACGTTTGAGGCAGCGGGAGTGCTGGTAGTGGACTGAGCGAATTCCCTTTTTCAATACGTTTTCACCCCCGTCACGTAATACATATCCATCATCCCCTTGTTTTTGGCAGCCACTTTGCCGCGGTTTAGCCACTCGAACTCATACTTGGAGAGTAAGTAGGCGGCCTCACTCACGTTTACCTTGCCGGGGTCGCAGGCCTCTTCCATACGGGCGGCAATATTCACAGTGTCACCCCAGATGTCGTAGGCAAATTTTTTGGCACCCACCACGCCGGCTACTACTGCTCCTACGTGAATGCCCACGCGGGCTTCAAAAAAGGGCATGGTGCGGCTCATCCGCTCGGCCTTCATGGCCTGCATGAAGTCTTGGATTTCCAGTGCGGCCTTCACCATGTCTGAGGGGCTGGCGTTCAGGTCGGAGAGGCCGCTGGCGCACATATAAGCATCGCCGATGGTCTTGATTTTTTCGATCCGATACCGGCTGATAATCTGGTCAAAATTGGAAAAACAATAGTCCAGTTCTTCTACCAGCAGCTCCGGGCTAAGTTTCTCGGCCAGGTTGGTGAAGCCCTTGAAATCCACAAACATGACCGTGGCCTGCTCATATTTGCGGGCGGCCACCTTGTTGCGCGCTTTCAGCTCTTGGGCGATGGCCGACGGTAATATATTGAGCAACAAGCTGTCGCTGCGTTTTTGTTCGGCTTCGATCAGGATGTTTTTTTGCGACAGCTCATCGGCAGAGCGGCGTTTGGAGCGATAGCGAAAATAGAAAAGCACGGCCAGAATCAACACGAAACCCGCCAGTAGCCCCAGTAGGTTGCGCTGGTAATCGCTCTTTTTTTGCGCCAGCTCGTACACGGCGGTAAGCCGCTTTTGAGCCTGGTAGTCGCGTTCCAAACCTACCCGCACGATAGAGTCGGCCATCTGGTCTTTGGTCAGATAGTCTAACCGGCGGGTAGTTTTGCTCATCATCGAATCGACGACCTTTTTATCCTGTGCGATCTGGCTGATGGTCGCCTCTTTTTGGCTGAGTTCCTGTTGAGTCTTGCTTTGTACGTCCTTCAGCTGTTCCTGGTAACTCGTCTCCAGCACCTGGGTCTGGCCGGTCGCCGCCGCCACTTGTTCGCGCAGCTTGCGGTTGTCGGCTTCGGCAGCAGCCAGGCGGTTTTCGAGCCGACGCTGGGCATCGCCCCCATCGCGGGCACCCCCGCCACTATTGCTTTTCAGGTAGTTGACGGTCTCGCGGCTCCACTTCAGGGCCTCTTTGAAATCATTTTGCTTCAACGCAATATCCTGCAATTTCTCGGTGGAGTTGAGGGCCACGTCGCGGAGGCCGTAGTTGCGGGCGGCATTCCAGGCTTGGCTGAACCGGCTGGCGGCTTCGCGGTAGTTGCGGCGCAGGTACTCGGCGTTGGCACTCAGGTAGGCCGCATCGGCTTCTTTGCGCTTATCGCCGATCTCAATGGCCAACTGGTTGGCGCGCTGCGCAAAATCGGAGGCCTTGGTGTAGTTGCTGCCAGCCAACGCTTTTTCGGCGATTTGGTAGGCCAACGTCAGGCGGTCTGGTTTGGTACCGGCGCGATTGAACCGGGCCTCCAGTTCGGCAATGGATTGCCCAACGGCACTGTGTCCCAAAAACAGCAACAACAATAGGCAAATGAAGCGGAGCGACATCCCGATTTTTATCGGGAAAATAATGGGTAAGTATCTCATAAGTAAATAGCGGTAACCGGTAGGGCGGCCCGCCTGTGTGCCGGTTTTTGCCCGGGATGCACTACAAACGAGGCATTTCAAAACTTGTTTT
>JAYUXG010000104.1:0-1968 GCA_043753125.1 Saprospirales bacterium
CTACTTGACCAACTATTTTGCGCTACTCAACTGATAACCGGCAGATGTTGCAGGTATTCGTCTTCTTTCTGACGCATCACCACTACTTCTTCCGGACTCTTGTCGCCATAGCCCGCCAAGTGCAGTATGCCGTGGAGCATGACCCGGCACAGTTCGTACAAGAACGGCACCCCTTCCGTGCGGGCATTGTCCTCCACACGCTCGGAACTGATGAAAATATCGCCATGGATACTCTCCTCGGACAAGGGAAAAGTGATGACGTCGGTATAATAGTCGTGGTCAAGATAGGCCACATTGATACCGAGCAGATGCTCGTCGGAACAAAAGATATAATTGACTTCGTAAAAGTCTTTGCCTTCCTGGGCGACCACGTCTAGCAGCCAATCGGTCAATGCTTCTTGATCGGGCAGGTCAAACGTAACATCTTCAAAGTGAAAGGAGACGAGCATCTTGGGCGTGTCGTCAAAAGGCAAATCGGGAAACCGCATGGGTAGGGTTAATCCAGTTTGAAGCGCATTTCCACCGTGCTGCCATTGCGCATAAAACGGCATTCATCGCTCAAGTGGCGCATCAGGAACAGTCCACGGCCACCACACTTGTCCAGGCAATCCAGGCTGGTCGGGTCGGGTACGTACGCTGGGTCGAAACCCGGGCCTTCGTCCGAAACGCTGATGGCAAGCGCATTTTTCTGGCAACGGAGGGAAATGGAAACGCTTTTGTTGGTATCGGCTTGGTTGCCGTGCAGGATGGCATTGGTAACGGCTTCGGTCAGGCTGACCAGAATATTGCCGTGGGTATCGGGAGAAAGGTTGTACCGGGAGGCTACGTGGTTAACAAATGGTTCTACTTTGTCTACATTGGTGGGGTCCGACAGCAGGGTAAGGTTAGTGTGTAAGGCGCTCATTCGCAGGTCTTGTTAAAAAATCCGGTGATACGAAACGTACTATTCAATTGGCAGCCGGGGGGCATCGCATAAAGGAACACAGGATAACAATCGGTCAGGATTTGAGCAAAAATTCGGACAGCGGCGGCCGCAAAAACAATTGCCCGCTAAACACAGCCGAAGAGCGGATTACGGTAAATATGCTGCAATTTAAGACATTCTTAAGATACCGCGCAAGGGGTTGTGGAAAAAAATTCCCGCTTTTTCTCATAAAGGGATTATTTAGACGCGTATTGAGGCAAATTTCACACTTTTAGACCAAATATTTTTTTTCACCAGACCCCAACAATGAACAATCGAAGGCCCCTCTAAAAAACTGTGCCACTGGTTACAGGCGTACTATATTTTCTTGAAAAGATGCCTTTTGGTTTTTTTGGAAGCCAATCGGCCTGAACGCCGGGGGTAAAGCGTTTAACAATATGGCCAAAACTCCGCCTCTGTAGGAAGCAAACCAGAAAAATAACTGCCCGACACGGTGCGTCCGTAAACATTCTATCCAAAAAAACTCTTATTTTGATACATCTCTTCCCAATCCCGCATAATTTCGCCAAATTCATTCATTATCAAAATCGTTCTTGTATGAAGCTACTTCAACTCTCTCTATTAGCATGCTGCCTGCTACTTGGCAACGTGCTGTCCGCACAGCGCATGATTAGCGGCACCGTGACTGGCGACAACGGCGAACCCCTGATCGGGGCCACCATAAAAGTTCAGGGTACGACCCGTGGCACCCTCACGGACGTGGTTGGCCACTATGAACTGGAGGTGCCGCCGGAGGCCAAACTGCTGGTATTCAGTTACACCGGTAGCCAAACCCTCGAGATCAGCCTCGGTACCAGCAGCACCGTGGACGCCATCCTGGCCCAAGGCTACGAGCTGAACGACGTGGTGGTAATCGGCTCCCGCAGTGCCACCCGCACCAAACTTACCACCGCCGTTCCGGTGGACGTGATCCCTATCCAGAGCGTGGTGAACGAGGTGGGCCAGGTGGACCTGAACCAGATTCTTACCTACTTGGCCCCTTC
>JAYUXG010000105.1:0-1968 GCA_043753125.1 Saprospirales bacterium
ACCCACGAAATTATGCTGCATGGCGATCACCTGAACCCTGGGATTATTTGGGACGAGTGGACAGCAGCCTATCCTTTTACTTCCTATCCGAATGGCCCATTTTGTTTTGCCTTACCTGCCCCTGGCAAACACAAAGAGTATTACTTTTTCCACTTAGCCACTACGGTCAACTACCACTCTTGCCCTTTTTACTATACCATAATCAATATGAACGGAAACAATGGCTTGGGAGAAGTGACCCAAAAAAATCAAATCATCTTGCCCGGAAGCGACACCGACGAACGGGACTACATTGACCCCGTAGCGGTCAAGCACGGCAACGGGCGCGATTGGTGGATCATTACGGGTGGACTTTACACACCTTTTTTATATACTTTTCTGCTTGATTCCGAGGGGGTACATGGGCCATTTACCACCGAGATGCCGTACCAGTTTCCCGGCACGGAGTACCAATCCGTCAATGCCATGTCGCCCAATGGAAACACCTATATCCGTGCTGCCGGCAGGCTGGGGTTGTACATCTATGATTTTGACCGGTGCAGCGGCACCTTTGGCAACTTGAACGCACTGCCCTTTGCCAACCATGATTTTTTGTGTTTTGCCACGGCGTTCGCCCCCAATTCCAAATACTTGTACTTGTCCTCCTGGGAGACGCTGATGGTGCTGGATTTGAGCGCGCCCGACATCAGTGCCAGTCTGGATACTTTGGCCTATTTCGATGGCAAAGCCTCGCCGCAGGAGCCTTTCCTGACCGGCTTCTGGAATCCCAACCTCGGCCCTGATGAAAAAATCTACTACGCCACCACCAACAGTACCCTCTCCATGCACGTCATCCACCAGCCCGACCTGCCCGGGCAGGCAGCCGATGTGGAGCAGCACGGGCTAACCCTGCCCAAGTTCAACAACGGCACCATGTGCCTCTTTCCCAACTACCGCCTCGGCGAGTGGGAGGGCTCGCCCTGCGATACCCTCCACGCCCAGCAGACCGGCGATGGCTTTGTAAAAAGTGCCTGGTACCCGCCCGCCTATACCGGCCCGGAAGGCTATACCTTACTGCCGCCGCTTTTTCCACCTGCTCCGCCCGGCAGCGGGCAGGTGCGCGAGCGGGTGCCCAACATGGCGGAACTGGCGGCGCGGCGGGCAGCAGCACGTGGGAAAGTGGAGGTAGACAAAAAGATAGACAAACAATAAATCGCACCAAGATGAAATTTCTTCTTACCGCGCTGCTGCTTTGCTGGTTAGCCCCCATCACCCATGCCCAACTCTCGGACCGGCTGTGGTTGGGCGGCTACGCTGAGTTCCCGGACGTGGCGGGCTACGGACACTTTACCCTACGCTTCCAGGATGGGGCGGTGCAGGTGCAGCCCATGCCGCTGACCTTCCAATTTGAAAGCACCGTGGCCGTGGCCGCCGACACGGCTGGCCAGCTGTTGTTCTATGCCAACGGCTGCGCGGTGGCCAACCGCCAGCATGAGATCATGCCCAACGGCCAGGGGCTGAACCCCGGCAGCCTCAGCGACCAGGTCTGCCCCGGAAAAGGCTATGTGGTACCCCAAGGGGCGATGGTGCTGCCCATGCCCGGCGACTCCAACCGCTATTGCTTGCTGCACCTCGGCGCGGCCTACGAGCCAGGGCGCAAGCTGCGCCTCGGCCCGCTGTACTACACCATCGTGGATATGTCGCTGCAAAATGGGCTGGGCGAGGTGGTGTCCAAGAACAACTTGTTACTGGACGGCGACCTGGGTGCGTTCACGGTCATCCGGCACGGCAACGGGCGCGATTGGTGGGTGCTGGTGCCGGAGTTTGGCAACCGCATCTGGCATACGTGGCTGCTCAGCACTCAGGGCCTGGCGGCGATGCCGCCCCAGACCATTGCCCTGGCGGGCGGTGCCTGCGAGCATTATGCGCAGACGGCCACTTCCCCCGACGGCAGCCGGATCGCCAATTGGGGCGACTGCCGGGTGACGG
>JAYUXG010000106.1:0-4994 GCA_043753125.1 Saprospirales bacterium
TCCTATAAAACGCTCACTGCCAATTTTTTGTTTTGATACCAGTTCATTGAATGGAGCGAATCTGAAAAAGACATAAGTAAGTATTTTGACCCTACAAAACTATTAGAGGGCATTAAGTATATTGCAGATACGATTTACGATCATAAAAAAGATAGTAATAGTAAGATATCTACCTACATTTTAGACATAGCCCTTAGGACCATAAAGAAGCAAGAGGATAAAATAAGACGTATATTAGAAAAGCAAACGGAAGTCCAAGTACAACCCGAGGAAACCACCCATGAACATAGTGATGAATAATGCCGAGTAAGGCCTAAAACAGTTCTTCGTTCATCAGGGATTATCGGTTTGTATAAAGTTATAATATTAACCTTATCCTGCGTGTCATGCTGTAAGCATCTGCATCCGAAAAAAGTGGACATTTTCCATTACCACTTAGGCAGATGCTTACAGCATGACACCCGGTTTAGGATGATCACACTAGCACCTTCTATAAGCCGAGAATTACTGTTCGTTCATGTTGTAGATGGTTGAAATTGTGAAATGTGGTTTGGATCGAAATTTGTGCAAAGCGGAAGTCGAAATGGAAGAAGTAGTTGCTGAGCGCGACAGGCTAAGGGCAGAGTCTGAGGCTGCGCTGGAAAGGCTAAAAAAGAATGACTATCCCCACTTACGTATAATCTTATATCCAAATTTATCATGAGTAATTCGGAACAGATTGCCGCGCTGGAGGTGCGGTTCAGGGAAATGCCGAGCGGCCTTACCCTCATAGAGGAGATACGATGGCTGTATGCCCTTCGTAAGGAGGCAAGAGAATTGGAGACATGGATCGAACAGGAAAAAAGGGAGAAAGGGATGCAACCTACCGCGTAGTTGAAAAGAGAAAGCCCCGCCCTGGAAGTGACCGAGGCGGGGCTTTTTTGTGAAAACGACACCCATTACAACACCCACAATTGCACAACAACAACACAATCAATCGCTTAGATGTCACTAAGGTAGCCCCGAGTGGAATCGAACCACTATCATAGGTACCGGAAACCTACATTCTATCCGTTGAACTACGGAGCCTGGTTGCTGTTAGCGGGCACAAAGGTAATGCCCGTTGTGGGTTTTAAAAACATTTTTGGTCAAAAAGGCTGAGCGATCCGCAAAAGTTCCGCGTCGATCCACGCTTTGGTCTGTTGAAGCAGCCATTCCGGGTCGGGATGTTGCAAAGTTGGCCCAAAGTGCAGGTAAGCGTCCATCCGTTTTTGCCCAAAACGACGGAAAAAGTGCGCCAGGAAAGTATCCGTACCCACCCAATAGTCTGCCGAATCGCGGTACTCCACGGCTACTGGTACGATGGGGATGCCTTCGGCAGCGGCCAGTTGGAAACCGCCGATTTTGAACGGCGCGGTCTGCGGCTGGGCCTGGGTCGTGCCCTCCGGGAAAAGCAGGATCGGAAATCCGGAGCGCACTTTTTCAGCGATGCCCTGCAAAGTAGTGCGCCGACTGGCCACACTCTCCCGCTGCAAAAAAAGCACCCCGGTCACCTTTAACCCGTAACCAAGGATCGGCCACTTGGCTACTTCTGCCTTGGAAACCGGGTAGGAACGGGGGACGTAGCAGACCAAAAAGGCCGGGTCCAGGTAGGAGCGATGGTTGCCCATAATAATGCAGGGAAAGTCAGGCGGCACGCCCTGCACCGCAACCCGAACACCGATAGCAGGCAACAGATGCTGTATCCACTGGTGCCGAATCCGCAGAGCGGTCAAAACTGTTGCCCCCGGCAATAAGCCGGAGATTACAACCTGAGCAATGCGCAGGGAGGTGTAACTGGCAAAATAGAGTAACCGCCATAAGGCCCGAAAAAAAGACATGGAAGTATAGATTTTTTGAATCAGACGCTGGGCGGATATTTTTCCAGTTGTGCATTGATCCAGGTCCGCACCTCGGTGGTCAATACTTCCGCATCGCTATGTCGAAAGGCCGGGCCGTAACATAGGCGGATGGAAATAGTTTTCTCTCGAAAACGCCGGGCGGCATGGGAGAAAAACCCTTCGGTACCAATCCAGAAATCGCGTTCGTCGGCAAAGCATAAGGCCACCGGTACCACCGGCAATCCACTTTTGGCAGCCATGGCAAAGGCCCCTTTTTTGAACGGCAGGGTGTCGGGGAGGGCCGAAGTAGTGCCTTCGGGGAACAAAATGACCGAAAAGCCTTCCTGAATCTTGGCCTCGATCTGGCGGAGCGTGTTGGCCCGGCTGCCCGAACTGTCCCGCTGTAAATATAAGATGCCGGCCGAAGCCGCGCCTTTGCCAAGCACGGGCCAATCGGCCACTTCTGCTTTGGCCACGGGGAGGGCATCCACGTCGCACAGCATCAGGATAGGGTCCACATAAGAGCGGTGATTCCCCACGAAGAGGGCCGGAAAATCGGGCGGCTGGCCAATCACTTCGAGGCGCACGCCGATGGTGTGCAGCAAATGGCGCGCCCAGCGGCGACGTACCCGCATGGCCGCCCGCAGATCGGCTCCCCGGAACAAGCCGCGCAACCAGATTTCCAAGACGATATAAGTGGTGTAGCCAACAAAGAAACAGAGTCGCCAGGCAAGTCGAAATGTTTTCACGATCGGCAAAAATAGAAAATATGCATTGTCCCAAATTTTCAAAATAGACCTATGCCGCGCTACCACCGCACCCGCCTCTCTGGAAATGACGTGGGCCACCCCGAATCTTCGGAATGGCCCAAGTGCAAAATCTATAGGTCTTCGGCAGAATTTTTTACTTGGCCACCGTGGCAAGTGCCTCTTTCAGCTCCTCCACCCGAATATCGAGGTGGGAAGCATCGTACACACATTCGCCGCCGACAATCAATAAAACCTGCGGCGACTCATGGTGTACGTCAAAAGTCTCGGCGATATACTTGGACACCGGGCGAAAGCGCAATAAATCCAGGTAATAAGGCTCTAAAACGTCCGTCCCAAAATCCCAATCCGTGTCCAGCCTGTATTTGGCGATGGCACTGATGTTGCAGGAGACGCTGTGTTTCAATATCAGGCAAGGCACCGTATGGGAAAGCTCTTTTAGGCTTTCCACCGTTGCCGCAGAAGTAATGGGATTCCAGTGTAAAGTCATGCAAAAAAGGTTTTAAAACGGCCTATTAAAAGTCGGCACCCGGGCAGCCACTGCCCCGATGACAGGCTTCGAGCAGCAACAGGGAGGTCATAAAAGCAAAAGCGAGAAATTTCTTCCAGTTTTTCATTCTTGTAAAATTGTTTATTTTTGATAAATCTGGTGGCAAAACGGACGTGCCAACAATTTATTATTTACAAACCTTGTGCCAGTAGGCAATTTTTTTGCGGAGTTTCCCTGCTCTGGCAACCAATGCAAAATAAACCACGGAAACAGGGCAAAGGTTGGCCGTCATTCCGAATTTAATTTTTCCGAAACACCATCCCCTCCCCTGCCGCCAAGTTAATCAGCGAATTATTTTCTATCCGTATTGCCGCTTCGACCTGTTCCCGTATGGTCGAGAAGCAGCACTGCCAATTGCCCGGCGGTGCCGGCATGGGCATGGCCGGTTGGGCATTTTCGGTGTCCAGATTGGCGACGAAAACAAACTGGGCATTGTCCGCCTGTGTCCAGGCAATCACTTTGTGTGTAGCCGACTCGTCGGGGCGCAATAGCCATTGCACGCGGGCGTCGCGGATGCCGGGCATAATCTCCTCGGCCAGCTGCTTCTGCCGCACGAGCTGCGCATACAAGGGACGATTTTCGCCCCAGTGGTATGGCCCGGAGGTGCCTTTTGGGCCATGCGGCATAGAAAACACGTACAATTTGGTATAATGTTCATTGGGTGCTGGCTGAGGGTGCGGGTCACGGCATTCAAAACCCACACCCATATAAGACGGCATATCGGTCAGGAACAGGGCGATGAAATAGCGAATTTCATTGCCGGTCAAATAAAAGCTATCGAAGCGCGGATCGTCCTTGTCGGCGGTCATAATGGTGAAGTTGGGCGCGAACTGCCGCGTTTCGAGCCAATCGCGGTACTGTCGAAAAGACCGCATAAACCTAGGCGTACCCACCGGCTCTGATTGCAGATCGCCCAGCGTGGAATCGGCAAAGGAGGCCTCCAAATGGTCACACTCATCCCCATAAGCCATCTCACCGGGCGGGGCCAGAAAGCTCTCGGCAAAATAGCCGAAATAAGGTTTTTCCCGCAACACCGCTTGCTTCACCGCACCCAACAGATCGTAATAGTCATCCGGCTGGCTCGGCACCCCGTTGGGCCGCATTTGCACGTGTGACATATCCCCCCGCATAAAATCGAACCCAAACTCTGCTTGTATTTGCCGATAATGCTCCATAACGTAGGCCCAAGCCCGATGGTTGGGTTGGTCAAAATTAAGGACCCAATCACGGTTGTCATCCAGTGACTCGTATAACTTATAACGTGCCAGTGGACCAAAGACCCGCGAAAAGCCTTCCGGTTGGGTAATGCGATAGTCGCGCCACACCCGCCCGGCCTCATCTGTCACCTGTGCTTCCGGATTTGGGTCCACTTCCAAGCCCCGGTAAGGGGGACCCATCGTGGCCGGTACCGTCTCGAAGCCGCCAGCGTACAACCGATCAATCATCATTTTGCGCCGTTCCAGTCGGCCCCCGTAGTTGCTGGGAAGGCCAAAGAGGATTTTTGAACGCTCCTCTTCTTTAGTTTGCTCAAAAAACTCCGCTGCTGTTTTTGGAACGGACAAGCCCAGTGTTGCGCTGCCGTTTGCTCGCACAAAATCAAACAGCAGATCTTGCACCGTTTGGTACACCGCCGCATCGTGGCGGGCAATAACCAGGTCATGGCGTTGCAACCACTCAAAATAGGCAGGATTGGCCAGGGCCATTTCGGAGTAGCGGTCGGTATGCGGCACCACATCCATGCCTACGGTCTTGCCCAACAGGTGCAGCAAGTTGATCACCACTTTCAACTGCTTTTCCACGGTGTCCAAATGCGGAAAA
>JAYUXG010000107.1:0-11920 GCA_043753125.1 Saprospirales bacterium
ATGTAAAGTTTTTTTGCGCCTTTTGTTCACCCCGCAGCCTGGTAAGAGTTTAGTTAAAATCAGTATAGGTTAAAAATTAGCATAAAACATTAATAATCAGTGCCTTAAAGTACTATTAACCGTTGGCCACTAACCAGTCGCCCGTTTATCGCCTTCATCGGCTGGTCTAGCCTCCCCACGGAGCGTGGCCCCATTTTTTACGAAAAGCAATTGCCGCTGTTAGCAAATTGCCCACCGTAAAAGAAAGATGACGCACGCCCGGCTCCAACAGAAACTTGCCAAGATCAACCGCGATCCCCTCTTGACGGCCAAAGCCGTGGGCCTGAAGTACGTGTCGGATGCTGCTGCCGGCTGGATGCGCTGCCGGGGCGAGGATTGTTTTCATTACGTGGATGGCGAAGGCACAAAGTGCCAGGAAGATGAAGTGCTGCAACGCATCAAAAAAATGGCCCTGCCACCCGCCTGGGAAAACGTCTGGGTCTGCGCCGACGAACATGGGCATCTACAGGCCACCGGCGTGGATACCAAAGGCCGCAAGCAATACCGCTACCACCCGGCATGGAACACCATCCGCAGCCAGACCAAATACTATCGGTTACCGCAGTTTGCCGAGGCCCTGCCCCTCATTCGGGAGCAGTTAGAACGCGATCTAAAATTGCCCGGCCTACCCTACCGCAAAATACTGGCCTTGGCGGTGCGCATCATGGAGCAAACCAACATCCGCGTCGGCAATGAAGAATACAAAAAACTCTACGGTTCTTTTGGGCTGACCACGCTCCAGGACAAGCACGTCCAAGTCACTGGCGATGACATCAAGTTCCAGTTCAAGGGCAAAAAAGGAGTAGCCCACACTATTCGGCTGAAAAGCCGAAAACTGGCCCGTCTGGTGCGACAGAGCCGCGACATTCCCGGCAAAGAGCTGTTCCAATACTACGACGATTTGGGCAACCATCACTCCATTAGTTCCGGCGACGTAAATGCCTATTTGAAAGAATTGTCCGGGATGGATTTCACAGCCAAAGATTTCCGCACCTGGGCGGGCACGGTCACCGCCTTTCAATCCTTTCGCGCCCTTGGACCCGCCCCCACGGCCTCCGAGACCAAGATCAATATTTTGAAGACCATTGACCAGGTGGCTATTGGTTTGGGCAATACCCGCACGGTGTGCCGCAAATACTACATTCATCCGGCCTTATTGATGGCCTACGAAAAAGGTGATTTTTTTGATTACCTGCCGGATGAAACGCCCACGGTGGAGGAGAAAACCTGGCTTTCTGCCGAGGAGCAATTGGTCAAAAACCTGCTGGTCGGCTACGCTTGGCAATAAATATGAACTCCTCCCGCGCTTTCAATTATGATTTAGATTTCAAAAATATCGATTTCCGGAAACATCCCGAACTCTATCGGGTCGGCAAAGGCGAGCAAGGCGTACTGCTGGTAGAACCCTACAAATCCGAAATACTTCCGTACTGGCGTTTCAAAACGGCCCCCATTGCGCAGGAATCGGCCCAAAAAATATATGATCTGTTCGAGGCCTATTTGCAAGCCCGCGATTTCGTGGGCGCGGATATGACCCGCAAGTATTTGCAAATGGGCTTCACCCGCGCCCGTCGCTATGCCAACTACAAAAGCGGCAAAAAATACCGCGACGGCCCCGGCGATGCCACCACTGGCTTGGCTTATCCCTACTCGCAGGGCAACCCAGACAAGGGAAATGCTCTTCAGCCGCAACAGGCCGATGCACTGACCAACGAGAAAGCCCAGGCGGCAGCCATATTCCGGGAATACTGGTTCCGCGCTAAACAACACCCGGATTACCTGTCCCAGAAACAAGCCTTTAACGAACAATACGTGGTTTGATTTTTTCGCAGCCGGTCTTGGTGTACATTTTACAATATGTTAAAGTGGCCGGGGTCGAATAATTTTTATTTGCCCTTCCAAAAGGGTATTTGACAAAGCGCAATAAGTTGATTTACATATAATTGCGATTAATTTGATGATCGCCTGATCAGCCTTTGTCAAAATATTCAGACCAAATGGGATACAATTTTGCCTTTGTTTGGTACGTTTGGCCACGTCTATGAATCGTTCGTTGCTCTTTACCACCCTTCCCGTGTTCTGCATCGCTGTGCTTGCTGTAGTGCTGACGCCTACCTGTACCCAGGCACCGGCGGCCCCTTCCGCACCTATTTTGCCAGTCTTTACACGGACTGAAGACCCCCCCAATCCGCGCCTACAGGTCTTTCTAAAGAAGTACGACCAGTATTTTACTGACCAGATGGCCGCTACTGGTACCCCCGGTGCGGCGATGGTGGTCGTAAAAGACAGCCAAGTAGTCTTGGAGCGGGGCTATGGCCTGCGGGCGGTTGGCACCCCCGACTCGGTGAATGCCAACACGGTGTTTCGCGTTGGTTCTCTTTCCAAAGGGTTTGCGGGCGTACTGTCCGGCATACTGGTGTCTCAGGGGCTGTTGAGCTGGAACGAACCCGTGCAGCAGCTGGTCCCGGAATTCAAGTTGCGCGACCGAGCCCAAAGCGGCCGCATCCAACTATGGCACTTGCTATCGCATACCACTGGTCTTCCCTATCACGCCTATACCCACCTCCTGGAGCAGGGCTACAATATTCCAACGCTGATGCAGAAGCGTTTTCCGTTGGTGCCGCTGGCTTGGAAAGAAGGTGAGGCATACAGTTACCAAAACGCTGTGTTCTGCGTAGTAGAAGAAATGATGAAGGCGGCTACTGGCGAGACTTATCAGACCTTATTGAACGAAAAAATATTTCGTCCGGCCCGTATGCGTACGGCCTCCTGCGATTACGCTTCTATTTGCAGTACTACCGACAAAGCTTTGCCGCACTACCCCATACGGGGCGGCTGGCGCGCAGACAAAATCACCGACCATTATTATAATGCCACTGCGGCTGGTGGTGTGAATGCCAGCATTGCTGACATGGGCGAATGGCTCAAGGTGTTGCTGGGCCAACGCCCCGAAGTGGTATCCAATGATATCTTGGATCAAGTGTTTCGCCCAGTGATAAAAACGGGCCGGGAACGCCGTATTTTTCCACACTGGATTGCCAAGGAAGAAGCCTCTTACGCCCTCGGCTGGCGGGTGCTGGAGCATGGCGGTGACACCATCTTATACCACAGTGGTTCGGTGAACGGCTTTCGGGCGGAGATCGCCCTGAATCGCCGCGACGGCATCGCGGTGTGTATGCTGTTCAACGCCTGTACCCCTTTGGGCAGAGATTGTGTACCTGCTTTCTTTGAGCAGTGGAATGATGATCGGGTGGCCGTGCTGGACTGGCAACCTTAGCATATTGGAGAAGCTGGATATTTGACCGCTTGGCTGTACGCCGCTTTTGTACTCAAATACTCGTACTCCTTATAAGTGTCACCGTTTCCCCCACCGTCAACACTGCCTGTTCGCCCGTTTGCTGGTTTTTGACGGTCAATTTCCCCGTTTGCATTTCTGTTTCCCCAACAATGGCAACGAACGCTACGTTGCGTTTGGCCGCGTACTCGAATTGTTTTTTCAATTTGCCCGGCTCCGGGTAGAGTTCCACCGCCAGGCCCGCTGCGCGCAGTTGGGTAGCACACTCAAAGGCATAGGCGTGGGTCGGCTCATCGAAGGCGGCCAGCAACACTTGCACGCTCGCGCTAAGTGCCTCGGGAAACACCTGCAACGCATCCATGACATCGTAAATGCGGTCGGCACCAAACGAGAGGCCCACGCCTGACAAGCCCGGTACGCCGAACACCCCCGTCAGGTCGGCGTACCGGCCACCACCGCCGATACTGCCCATGGCTACGCCGGTAGCGGCCACCTCCAAGATGCAGCCGGTGTAATAACTGAGTCCGCGGGCCAAAGTGATGTCAAATTGCAACATATTGACCAGCGGCGTTTTTTCCAAAAAGCGGAACACGCGTTCCAGTTCGGCCAATCCGCTCAACCCAGTCGGGCTGAGAGCAAACAGTGGGCGTAGTGCCTCCCGATCCGACACCTCCAAAATGTGCTGAATGATGTCGATAGCCTCCATTGGGATGCCACGTTCAACCAGTTCGGTACGTACCCCGCCAAGGCCAATCTTATCGAGCTTATCGATGGCCACGGTCATGGCCATGAATTGATCGGGAATACCGGCGGCCTCGGCCATGCCAAACAGCACCTTGCGGTTATTCAATTTTATGGTCACCGGTACCTTTAGCCTGGCAAAGGCCTCATCGTAGATCTGCACCAATTCCGCCTCAAACTGTAGACTGTCCGAACCGATCACATCGGCATCACATTGAAAAAATTCGCGGTAGCGGCCCCGTTGCGGTCGGTCGGCGCGCCAAACGGGCTGGATTTGGTAGCGTTTAAAGGGAAAAGTCAGCTGGCCGCGGTTCATCACGACATAGCGGGCAAATGGTACGGTGAGGTCATAGCGCAAACCGCGTTTGGCAATACTACGTACTAATTGGGCCGAGTCACGGTTTGTCAACGCAGTGCTATCAGCATCCTTCAGGTAATCGCCATTGTTCAATACTTTAAATAGCAGCTTGTCGCCCTCGTCCCCGTATTTTCCAGTGAGCGTACTTAGGTTTTCCATAGCCGGTGTTTCGAGCGGCTGGAATCCAAACCTGACGAACACCGCGCGGATAGTATCAAAAATGTAGGTCCGTCGGCGCACTTGTTCCGGCCCGAAGTCGCGGGTGCCTTCGGGTATGCTGGGTTTTTGCATGGCAATCATGGACTATTGAAAAGAAGGTTTTATTTGGTTTGGCCAAGGAAAATCATGGAAAAGGCCAGTGGAATAATCCTGCTGCCAGAGCAGGTTCTGTAATAAATGTGTCATACCGATTAAGAAATGGCCCTGCCCAAAAACCAAGTATTGCCTTTCTACGTAAATGTTCTCGCTGTTGCAAGCAGGCTTCACTGGCCCACAGCGGCATCGGCCAAACGGCTTAATACCAAGCCTTTGTGAGCAAGTGTTCCGATAATGAGCAAAGTGGCAATAGTAGTATAGATGGCTATAGTACGGTGTTTTTGCTGATCGTCGGTGTTTTTCTTGGAAAAAATACGACCCAGTTGCACCAGCACAATGGCCACGAACATAGCCCCAGCGTGTTCCATCGTGAAGTAACGCGCCCAGGAACCCGGTTGACCAGATGAACCGTTGGAAAACGCGGAGAAACCATAGGGACTGAGCCAGAGCAGTGACAAGCCGACCAAGAGTTGCAAGTGGCAAAGGCCCAGCAAAGCGGCGGCACCGGTGTTGTCCGGTTTTTCATACCGCCGATTGTTGAACCAGCCCAGATAGGCACGAAAGAGGACGAATACCAGGGCTAGTAGTATGAAGTACCGATTGTAAGCGTGTAATTCTTTGAGAAGCGAATAGAAGGTCATGGCACACTATTAGAAGTAGTAAGAATTAGAGTGGCGAAAATAGGCACTTCGGTCAGCGTCCACAGTTTTTACGGGTAAAAATGCTGGCTGAATTTTTTGAAGAGTTTTTCTGTCAAAAAGTGACTTCTTTAGAAACGCACGTTTAAATATAGTAACTGAGAAAAAATGGCCCATTTGGGCCTGTAAGATAGGAAGATTGTTTTCATTTGGTTTTTGGGGTTAAGTCATCGGACGTAAAGTTCGATGGCTTTTTTGGTATAAGGTGAAATCTTTTTATCGCCTAGAAGTTTCCGGGTGGGGAGGCTCTGGAATAATTAGGGGCATTTATTTTTCAAAAGTACCCAGTACTTGTTCAGCCGCCGCAAAAGGCGAGAGTCGTCCGGCCAGCACTTCTGGCTCCAGTGTCTTCAGCAATTGCTGCGCTTCGGTATGGTCCTTAAAAAGGGTTTGCAGACCAGCTTGCAAGGCCTCCTCCAACCAATAGTGCGCCTGTTGCCGTCGGTGTCCGGCGTAAAAGCCATTTTGCCTGACCTGCTTCCAATATTGCAGCAAGACATCCCACAACTCGGTAATACCCTTTCCCTCCTGTGCGCTGCACAGCAGCACTTGGGGCGACCAACCGCTGCCTTTCTGGGGCCATAAATGGATGGCGTTGCTATAATGCCGCTGCGCCTGTTGGGCCAGGGCTAAACGTTCACCATCGGCCTTGTTCACGGCTAGCAGATCGGCCAGCTCGACGATACCGCGCTTGATGCCCTGCAACTCGTCGCCCGCTCCTGGCAGTAGCAGCAGCAGAAAAATATCGGTCATGCGCTGCACGGCCACTTCCGATTGGCCGACTCCCACGGTTTCGATCAGGACCGTATCATAGCCTGCCGCTTCCACCAGCAAAATGGTCTCGCGGGTCTTACGGGCCACGCCGCCCAGCGCATTGCCGGTAGGAGAAGGTCGTATGAACGCCCCTTCGGCGACCGATAGGTGTTCCATGCGGGTTTTATCGCCCAATATACTGCCCCGGCTGACGGTACTGCTGGGGTCTACGGCCAGTACCGCTACCCGCCGTCCCAATGTAAGCAAGTGCATCCCCAATGCTTCGATCAGGCTGCTTTTGCCCACGCCGGGCGCACCAGTGATACCGATACGCAGGGTATCCGCAATAGTCGGCGGCTCCGTCAGCAGCCGGGCAATACATGCTTGGGCCAAGGCCTGGTGGTCGGGGCGGACACTTTCCACCAAAGTAATGGCTTGGCCCAGCAGCACCCGGTTGCCGGAACGGATGCCGTGGATAATCTCCTCAACAGTGGGTAGGTGGCGACGCATTTGGCAAAGGTATAGCGTCGGCAGCGAGCATTGAAGTTTCAAGCCACGGCAGTATCCAGCCATATTTTCTAAACCCCGTCGTTTCCGGTACGTAGGGTAGGCCAGTGCTTCCGTGTTTTTTTAAGGGAAAAACATTCCTATACAGCGGTTGTTTTGCTCTGAAAATCCGACAATGAATCGTCTATTCTGGTTTTTGACCTGTCTGCTCGCCTGTGCCGCCTGCCAATCCGAACCGAAGCAGGAGGCAGTTTCCACCCCGATGGTCACTACCGCGCCTGCGGCACCGACAACCCATAAAAACATCGTCTTCTTCGGCAACAGCCTCACCGCCGCCTACCAACTTTCGCCCGAGCAAGGATTTGTCGCCATTATCCAGCGGCGCATCGATAGTCTGCATCTGCCTTATCGCTGTGTGAACGCCGGTCTCAGCGGCGAGACCACCGCTGATGGCAAGAGTCGGGTAGGTTGGGTGTTGCGGCAGCCAGTGGATATATTTGTTCTCGAGCTGGGCGGTAACGATGCCTTGCGGGGGTTGCCCGTTGCCCAATCCAGAGCGAACCTACAGGCTATTGCCGACAGCGTGCGGCAGCGCTACCCGGATTGCCAGATCGTGGTGGCCGGCATGCTTGCCCCGCCCAACTTGGGCGCGACCTACACCAACGCTTTTCGCACCATGTACAGCGAGCTGGCGCAGCGCAACCAAGCGGCCATTATCCCATTCTTGCTCGAAAACGTGGGCGGCATTGCCACGCTTAACTTGGAAGATGGCATCCATCCCAATGTGGCCGGACAAAAGATCGTGGCGGAAAACGTCTGGCGCGTGTTGCAACCACTGTTGAAAACGGCTGACTGACCAGTTTGCCAATCTTTTGATGGACTGCCACCATTGCCAAGGAAGGCGTTGCCGAAATTTCCACAAGTCTAGCCGACATCTTTTGGCACCATTCACATTTAACATATTTGCTTGATAAACAAGTAGTTTTAAGCTCTTGCTAACACGTTGGTCAATAATTATTCTCCACTTGCCCGCGTTATTTGAGGACTTTGGCACGATGCCAATGACTTCAGTATAATCTGCTAAGGACCTTCCTAAAATAGTGTAGGTTGTTTTCTGCGGCACTGCGCTGGAATTTAGCACCATTTGTCCCGTTTTTAACCGGGATTGGCACCTTAGCACATTTATTTACCATGGACCTGCCAAAAGTACTTCCCGCCATCAAAGCCCTGATCGGGGAAGGCAATATCGAAACCGCAATGGTGCAACTGGTGTCACTGCTCGACAGTGACCCCAGCTATAGTGAACTGGCGCAGGTGGCGCGGGTGAACCAGGGCGAGCTATACCAAGTAAAGGCACAGAGCATCCGCAACACGATCTCCTCGGAAGCGGCCCAACTGGCTACCAACCAAGTGACAAACAATGCTTTACAAATTATTCATCGTCTGGAAGCGGGTAGGTTTACTTTTCAAGACGGCCTGCCTGCGCCTACTCGTTCCCAAGCGTGGCGCTACTATGTGATCGGCGGTCTGGTTGCCTTGGTCGGTGCTTTTTTTGTTTGGCGACTCACCCACCGTGCGCCCGTAGATAATTGTCCCCAATACGATAGCAAGACCCGTTTCAAGGTCATGATTTTGCCATTCAAGCAGACCGGCGAAAAGAAAGGCACCGATCCTGCTATCGATATTTCCGATGGTTTGAATGTGTTGTTTAGCAAAGCCCAAAACCTCAAAAATCAGGCAGTGGCGGATGTGAACGAGCAGTACGACATCAGTTTGAACTACCCCAGCTTGACCGAAGCAACCAACATGGCCCAGGGCTGCGGAGTGCAAATGATCGTGTGGGGCAAGATCAACGAGACGACCGATCAGGGGTACAAACTGGATATCCGTTATAAACTATTGGACGGCTCTACGGCTACCACGGGCGATACTACGCTGGGTAATCTGTTGAAAATGAACGACTTTGGGGCTCTTACCCGCGACGTGGATGCCGCCACCCGGTTGTTGTATATTGTGTTAGCCAACTGGGCCAGCATCCCGATTGCCAGCAATTTATTGGAAGAAACGCCCTTGGCGGCTAGGCTTGATACTGTCTCGACATTGGCGTTGCCCGATACCACCATGCTACTGGCAGTGGCGCAGGGTCACCTGGTTAAAAAGGAAAATGACAAAGCCCTGGCCATCTACGATCAACTGCTGGAGGCTTATCCCGATCAGCCTAACCTTCGCCGTCGGCGCGGCGCACTGCTGTATAAAAAAGGCGATTTTGCCGGGGCCGCCGCTGATCTGCAAGTCGCTGCCCCGAATGCCAGTGCTGCCGATCCAGACCTGCTGAAAATCCGCGCCCAAGCCTCCCTGAAAAGTGGGCAGCCTGCCAAAGCGACCAAGGATCTGAATGCTGTGCGTCAAAAAAAGCCACTGGATGGTGCCTGGATAGACAAGACGGAGCGGGAAGCGGCAGCGTCCACCCAAATGATTCAGCAACGTCTGGTAGACGAAGAGAGAAGGGCAGCGGCACAGCCCCGCGACCCGGACCTGCAAGCGACTGCTGCCAAAAGCAACCTGGCCTTGGGACGCACGGAAAAGGCTTTGAGCCACGCGAAAAAAGCGATTAAAAATGATCCAAAGGCACCGGCTGGCTACGAAGTGGCGGTGGAGGCGAATCTCCAAAAAGGCGATACCAGCAGTGTCCGGCGATTAATAGAAGCAGCGCAACTCCATGGAATAAATACCCGGGGGGTGGAGAAATGGATACCCTTTGTTGCGCCCCTTGAACAATCCCCCAAACGGCAGCAGTAGATAAACAGAACTGCAATGGGCAAATCGGCAACGGCAATCAGTGGATCAGGGACTGATTTTGCGGCATGGCTTAGGGTGAATGGCCTCACGGCAAATCGGCCAAGTAGGTAAAGGACTTACTTTCAAAATCGAGGGCGCAACAGAAGGTGGACAGCCCATTGGTGATGGCCAAAAAAGGAGCCTGCATCTGCATATTGTAGCGGGCCACCTGCTCAAAAGTCTGGTAAGTAAGCGGCACTTTCGGCGATTTCAGTTCCAAAAGCAGCCAGGGCTTTAGGTCGGCATCGTACACGACGAGGTCGCAGCGTTTGCGTAAGCCATTGAACTCCACCCCTACTTCCACCCGAATACGATTGGACGGGTATTTCTTGATTTCCAACAGGTACAACAGCACTAACTGGCGCAGTACCTCCTCTGGCCCCAGCACGATCTCCTTGCGCCGTATTGGGTCGAACACAAAGGTACTCGTCTCCGACCGGGACAGGCGGAGATGCGGTTGGAATTGCAAAAAATCGAGCTCTAGTAACAATTATCTGAGTATTCGAGTATTTGAATAAATACTCGAATACTCAATTTTTTAAATCAAATACTCAAATACTCGACTCTTCAAATACTCAATAAATTTATAGTGCTTTGCGCAGCCGCGCCACGGGGATATTCAGTTGTTCGCGGTACTTAGCCACGGTACGCCGGGCGATGTTGTAGCCTTTTTTCATCAGGATGGCCTTGAGTTTTTCGTCCGACAATGGGCGGCGTTTGTTCTCCTCGCCGATCATGTCGGACAGTATTTTCTTTACTTCCAAGGTGGACACTTCTTCGCCTTCCTGGGTCGAAAGGCTTTCGGAAAAGAATTCTTTGAGCCGCTTGGTACCAAATTCGGTCTGGACGTACTTGGAATTGGCCACCCGCGACACCGTGGAAATATCCAGTCCCGTCACATCGGCGATGTCTTTAAGAATCATCGGGTGGATTTTCCGCTGGTCGCCAGTGAGAAAATATTCTTCCTGGTGGCTCAATAAAGCATTCATCGTCAGCATCATGGTTTGCTGACGCTGCTTGATGGCGTCGATGAACCATTTCGCCGAGTCTATTTTCTGCTTGATAAAAAGCACTGCTTCCTTTTCTTTTTTGGAAGGCCGACGGCCATTGCGCCCGGAGTGAAAGGCCCGCAGCATTTCCCGGTATTGGTCGCTGATGCGCAGGTCGGGCGCATTGCGGGCGTTGAGGGTGAGCTCCAGCTGGCCGTCGCGGTTGTTGATCAAGAAATCGGGCACCACGTAGTTCGTGGCCCGATCACTGCGGCTGGCAAATCCGCTGGCTGGCTTGGGGTTGAGTTTCAGGATCTCGCCGATGGCTTCTTTCAGGTCTTCTTCGTCAATGCTGAGCTGACGGCAGAGTTTGGGGTAGTGTTTTTTGGTAAACTCCTCAAAATACTGGTTGATGATGCGAATGGCGACATTGACGGCCAAGCGGTTTTCGTAGGACAGCACGTCTTCGTCTTGGCGCAAGCGGTGCTGTAGCTGTAGGGCCAGGCACTCCTGGAGGTCGCGCGCCCCGGTGCCGGGTGGGTCGAACAGGTGGATTTTGGTGAGCAGCTCCCCGATCTCCTTTTCGGTAGTCGTCACGTTCTGGCTGAACAGCAGGTCGTCCACCATGGCGGTAGGTTCGCGGCGGAGGTAGCCATCGTCGTCGATGGAGCCGATGATCTGCATGGCCACGGCACTTTGGCGGGCATCCAGTTCGAGCAAACCAAGCTGCTCTTCCAAGTATTCGTGGAAGGTGTGTTCAAAAGCAAACGGGATGGTTTTGTCGTCATCATCGCCGTTGCGCTCGTCGCCCCGCGTCTTGTAGGTGTTGGGATCTTCCTCAATGAAGTTCACCAGGTAGTCATCCAGTTCCACGTCGTCTTCGCGCATACTCACCACGTCATCGTCGGCGTAGTCATCGGCAGTCTCGCGCTCGGTGGTCTCGATCATGTCACCGCCGTCTGCGTCGCCGGAGGTATCGTTGTCGGTATCGGCGTTGCCCGCTTCGGCTTTCTCCTCGCGTTCGTAATAACTGAGGTCGGCATCCGAGAGGTCCATTTCGGACATCCCCTCATTGGGGTCCATGCCCTCGTCGCCTTCTTCCAGTGCGGGGTTGATCTCCATTTCCTCCTGGATGCGCTGCTCCAGGGTAGCGGTGGGGATTTGCAGCAATTTCATCAGCTGAATCTGCTGTGGGGACAGTTTCTGCTGTAGTTTTTGGGTGATGGTCTGTTTCGGTCCGTACAAGGCCATTGTGTCGGGGGGATTAGTATTGGAACAATTGATGGGCGATTTTCGGAATAGGAATGGCGAAGATAAGCAATTGAATAAAACCGCCTCATCAAATGAAGGGCCAGTTTTCAAACAATGCTATTTTAGCTTTTAGAAA
>JAYUXG010000108.1:0-27619 GCA_043753125.1 Saprospirales bacterium
CGCATCCAAGAGGCACACATCCTGATCGGACATATCCTTTGCCAGTTGGTGGAGGAAAGATTGTTTGGCATGGCAGTGGAGTAGGCTCCTCAAACCACCGTCCAATCCCGTACTTTTGGGGCCATGCGCATCCTATTGATCGAAGACGAAGTAAAGACCCTGCAGTCGCTTCAGCAGGGCCTGGAGGAACAGCACTGGACGGTGGATGCCGCGAGCGATGGCGAGGCGGGCCGCCTATTGGCCGAGCAGCACTCTTACGATGTTATCGTATCCGATATCACCATGCCGGGCTTAAATGGCCTTGACCTATGTCGCCATCTGCGCGCAACAGGCTTGAAAACACCGGTGCTGCTGCTTTCCGCTCTGGGCGATACGGACGACAAGGTGACCGGCTTGGAGGCGGGTGCCGACGACTATCTGGGCAAGCCCTTCGACTTTCGCGAGCTGGTGGCCCGCATCCGCGCCCTGGCGCGTCGGCCCGCTGCCGCCCCGCTGGCCAAAGTGCTGCGTTTCGATGGATTGGTCATGGATTTGGAAGCAAAAACGGTACACCGCGACGGCAGGGCCATTTTGCTCACGCCCCGCGAAATGGCCCTGCTCGAGTTCCTGTTGCGGCAGCCTGGCAAGGTGCATTCCAAGACCGAGATCGCGGAGAAGGTATGGGACATCGACTTCGATACCGGCACCAACGTAATCGAGGTGTACGTCAATTATCTGCGCAACAAGGTGGACAAAGGCTTCGAGCGCAAGTTGATCCACACCCAGTTCGGGCAGGGCTATGTGCTGAAACTGCCGGAGGAGTGAGATGGTTTAGGCCATAAGTTCTGATGAAGAGCGGACTATTGCCACTGCAAAGTGATTTGGCCAATACCAAAATCCTCAGCGACTGTCATGTCGAGCGAAGCCGAAACATCCGAAGGGAAAATATACAGGTATCTCGGCTCCCCTCGATATGACACAACTCTTTTATAATCAAGGTGAGTTGGTTACAACCAAGCTATGCCTACCAAAAAAGTAGATTTTGATTGACCATGAACCGCGTAAAATTATGCCCGAAAATAACCCTTACACCCGCGCTCTGGCCAGTCAATTAATCGAAATTCCTGGCCAATTGCTGCACCACCTGCGTCGCTCCAAGCCATTGGCGCGACCGGAGAAACACCGCTTCGGTCCTGCGTGGCGGCAGTACCTGTTGCTGTGGCTCCCGCCCGCCGACATACCGCTGAAAAATAGTGTGGTTATGCTGTACCATGGCGGTGGCTGGCGGGTGGGCTGGCCCGCCCTGCATCCCACCCTGGCCGAATTTTTTCTCCGGGAGGGATTTCCAGTGGTGATGCCTGCCTACCGGCTTTGGCCTTGGGCGGCACACCGCCAGATGCGCGAAGATGTAAGCCTGGCCCTACTAACTACCCTGCGGCTATTGACAGAAAAAAATTTGGCCGGTGAAAAATTATTGGTTGGCGGGATGTCCGCCGGGGCAACGCTGGCCGCGCACCTGGTTTTCGACCGGGCAGCACTGGCCAGGTTGGGCATCCGGCAGACTATTTTTTCGGGGTTTATGTCCTTCGCCGGGCCGCTCGACCTAATGCAGATGCCCCGCTTCCGGGCAGTACGCAACTACGCCGGTGGCCAACCGGACAGCACTGCCTTTCAAATCGCCAATCCGGCCCACTATCTGAGGCCGGACGAATGGCTCCCGGTCCTGTTGACGCATGGTACCGTGGATGCCATCGTCCCCTGCGCTTGTTCCGAAGCCTTTTTTCAGCAGTATACGGGACCAAAAATATTGCGTCGGCTGCCCGGCAAGACCCACCTGGATTCGTTGCGCTTTGCGACGGACGATACCGAAACAGCGGAGTGGCTGCGGCAATGGCTGGCGGATAAATGAAATAATCATTGGCCAACCGTTAGTAATTGGTCATATTCAAAAACCAGTTGCTGGCTCGGTGTCTATTTTTATTTTGAAATCAAATTTTATTTATTCTTTTGCAAGACAAACAGGGTTTGCAAAAACGCGCCGTTTGAAAAAGTTTTATCCGAAAATTAAGTCTTGTCCCGTATGAAGCAAATTTACAAATTTTTGATTTTCAGTGGCTTGTGGATAGTGGTGGGCAGTCTATCGGTACAGGCCCAAACCACTGTGCGCGGCAGGGTGCTGGACGAGTCCAACGGCGAGTCCCTCATTGGAGCAGCCGTCGCCGTCATCCAAGGTGGCACGGGTGGCAGCATCACCAATTACGATGGGGAGTTTGCGGTGAAACTGGACAGTCTGCCCGCCAGAGTGCGCGTTTCCTACACTGGCTTTGCCAGCCAAGAGATCGATCTCAACGCTGAGAACGCAGGCACCCGGCTGACCGTGCGCTTAGCCGCTGGCGACCTCATTATTGAAGAGACGGTGGTACGCGGCCAACGTATCGACGACAAGCAAAAGGCAGCACCATTGACCATCGAGAACTTGGACGCCATTGCCATTAAAGAAACGCCCGCCATTAGTTTTTACAATGGTCTCGGCAACCTGAAAGGGGTGGACCTCACTACGGCCTCGCTGGGCTTCACGGTCATCAATATGCGCGGTTTCAACAGCACCAGCCCGGTACGTTCGCTACAGATCATCGACGGAGTGGACAACCAGGCCCCTGGTCTGAACTTTTCTTTGGGTAATTTTTTGGGCAGCAGCGATCTGGACGTGGCAGGCGTGGACTTGGTGGTGGGTGCCAGCTCAGCCTTTTATGGCCCCAACGCTTTCAACGGGGTCATCAGCCTAAAAACCAAAAACCCATTTTTACAAAAAGGACTGGCCGTGTCACTCAAGGGTGGCGAACGCAATTTGCTCGAAGGAGCCTTCCGCTACGCCGACGCTTTTAAGAATAAGGCGGATAAGGACTGGTTGGCCTTCAAGGTCAATCTGTTCGCGCTGCGGGCCGATGACTGGGTGGCCGACAATTACGACCCAATCACTGATGCCATTGGAAATCAAGTGTTTAGCGCAGCCGATAATCCGGGGCGCTCCAACGCAGTCAATATTTATGGCGACGAATTCAGTACGGGCGTGGGCGTGGCCTACGATTCGCGGGCGGGCCTGAACACCTACCACCGGCTGGGTTACCGCGAGACGGATGTGGTGGACTACAACACGCGCAACCTGAAGGCCAGTGCTGCGCTGCATTTCCGGCTGCGCCCCGAGCAGGACTTCGAGTCGCCGGAACTGATTATTTCTTCCAATTTCGGCACTGGCACCACCGTTTATCAGGGTGATAACCGCTTTAGCCTGCGCGGCATCCTGTTCTTTCAGAACCGTATCGAGCTGATGAAGCGCGACAAGTACTTCCTCCGGGCCTATGCCACCAATGAAGATGCAGGCCGTTCCTACGATCCATACTTTACCGCGCTGCGGATGTTGGAGGCCGCCAAAACTAACGAGCAATGGGCGCAATCGTATGAAGAATGGTGGGTGCAGAATGACAAAGGCAACGTGTTCGCCAAGATGAAGGAAATGGGCTACGGCCCCGGCAACGACCAGGCCGCGCTAATTGCCTGGCAGCAGACCCACGCCGACCAGCTGACCGAATGGCACCAACAGGCCGCCGCCTACGCCAACCAAGTCGGTTCGACGGGCAACAAGACCCGGCCTTTCTTCGAGCCGGGCACAGCGCGCTTCGATTCCCTGTTCGATGCCATTACCTCGCGCAAGAACAATTCACGGGAAAAAGGCACCAAGTTCTATGACAAATCTGCGCTGTACCATGTCCACGGGGAGTACACCTTTACGCCTCGTTTCCTGGAAAAACTGGTGGTCGGGGCCAACGTACGCCTGTATCGCCCGGTATCGGAAGGCACTATCTTCAGCGATACCAGCGGGACCATCCGCAACAACGAATTTGGGATATACACCGGAGCCGAAAAACAACTCGGCAAGTTCCGTCTGGCAGCCACCGTGCGGGTGGACAAAAACCAGAACTTTGACTACTTAGCCACGCCTGCGGCCAGCATTGTCTGGGAGCCTTCCCGGAACAACTATCTGCGGGCCTCCTTTTCTTCGGCCATTCGCAACCCAACCCTAAGCGATCAGTACCTGAACCTCAACGTCGGGCCGGCTACCCTGCTTGGCAACCTGAATGGATTCGACAGTCTGGCAACCCTGGAATCGTTCAACCGTTACCGCAACGATCCCACCACGCCGATGGACTACCTGTTCATCAATCCGATCCAGCCGGAGAAGGTGAAGACTTTCGAACTGGGCTACCGTACCACCCTGTTTGATAAATTGTACATGGACGCAGGCTATTATTTCAGCATCTATAACGATTTCATCGGCTACAACATCGGGGTGACCCTGCCCTTCACTCGGTTTGAAGTCGCGCCAGGCCTCGAGATCGACCTGCCGGATTTCCCCCATGTGCGGGCCTATCGTATTGCTTCCAACGCCCAAGAGACGGTGACCACCCAAGGGTTTTCTATTGGCCTGAACTACTATTTTGCCAATTACTACATGGTGCAAGGCAACTACAGCTGGAATCGCCTCAACACGGCGGCCACCGACCCCATCGTGCCGGCCTTCAATACTCCAGAACATAAGTACAACTTCAGCCTCTCGGGCCGCAACATCCCGCTCAAGCGGACACGCCGCGATGGGTTGAACGCGGGCTTCATGGTTAATTACAAATGGATACAAAGCTTTATCTTTGAAGGTTCCCCCCAGTTCACCGGGGTCATCCCGACCTATAGCCTAGTCGATGTACAGGTCAACCTCAACATCCCCACTTGGAATAGTACGCTCAAGTTAGGCGTCTCCAATGTGTTGGACAACAAGCAGTTCCAAACCTACGGCGGCCCGCGCATCGGGCGTTTGGGCTATGTGTCCTGGGTATATGATTTTGTGAAAAAATGAGTATTTGAAGATTTGAGTATTTGATCGAATATTCGAATATTCAAATGCTCAACCCCTCGCCTGACAACAATACACACAACCATTTCAACTATTTAAACTCGTTTAAACGTATGCGTTTGCTCAAACTCTTTACCTTTTTGCTGACCTTAGCCGTGGGTCAGACCGTAGCTGCCCAAAGTGGCCGCTACTTGTCGCCACAGTTCAGCGCAGTCACCGTCACCACGATCCAATATGGATCTAACTTCACCTTTTTGCCGATCATCGCCGGTGGCCGCCCCGTCCGTCAGCCGCTCATAGCCCGCGTCTATACGCCGGTTGGTGATGCCGTGACCGCCCGCCCGCTCATCATCTATCTGAAGACGGGCAACTTTTTTCCGTTCCCACAGAATGGGTCTTGCGGTGGCGCACTGAATGACTCCTCCAACGTGGAGTTTGCGACGCGCCTGGCCAAGATGGGCTACGTGGTAGCCGTGGCCGACTACCGTGCCGGCTGGATCCCGACCGCTAACAACCCAGTGACCGGCCCGATCATTCGCCGTTCCACGCTGATCAACGCTGCCTATCGCGGGGTACAGGATGTGCGCACCTGCATCCGCTACTTCCGCAAGAATGTGGCTGAAAGCGGCAACCAGTTTGGGGTAGACCCCAGCAAGATTGTCGTCTGGGGCCAGGGCACCGGCGGCTATTTGTCCTTGGCCACAGCCTACCTCAACACCTACAACGAAATCCTGACGACCTCTGACCCACTGAAGTTTACCATCCCCAGCGCGCAAGGACCGATCCCCATGGTGTTGGAAGCGTATAATGGCGACATCTACGGTACTTCCGGACCTTGTGTCGCGGATGCTACCTACCAGCAAATCTCCGGTGGCATCTTCAAGATCGGCGATACCCTGTGCGTACCTAACCACGTGGGCTACCCCTCCAACTTTAACCTGGCGGTCAACATGGGCGGTGCCCTGGGCGACAGCACTTGGCTGGACGATGGCGAGGTCCCGCTGATCTCTTTTCACGTACTTACCGATGCTTTCGCGCCCTGTGGCACCAACGTCCTGAACGTGCCGATACCCGGTGGTGCCCTGCCAGTAGTAGAGGTGACCGGTTCCTGCGACCTACAGCCCGCTGCCGAAGCCTATGGCAATAATGATATCTTCAAGACCATTGCCCCTGTCTCTGACCCTTATGGTGCCAACAGCAGTAGCGGTTTGATCGGCTTTTATCCATTTAAGGGCACCCCCAATAATACCTCCGCCCCGTGGGAGTGGACCAGTTATTCTGGCGTTCCTGCCCCGACGGCTGTTGATTGTAACGTAAGTGCTTCTGTAGCAAGAACTTACATTGACACCATCATTGGGTATTATGCTCCGCGGGCTTGCGTAGCATTGGCATTGGGCTGCAATATCGAGACCATTGCCGCCAAGGAGCTGTACGATTTCGAGACTGGGCTACAAGTATCGCCGGTGCCAGCCACGGATGTAGTCAATATCTCGGCCAAAGAAATGATCCGCCAAGTGTATGTCTATGATCTGAGCGGTCGCCTGGTGAAGGCCGTCACGTCCATTGACCAGTTTAATTTCCAACTACAGCGCAATGGGCTGCAAAACGGCCTGTACATTGCCAAAATCAAGTTCGATCAGGGCTTTACCAAGCGCAGGATTATTTTCTCGAACTAGTGGCCTGGGCCAGTTGGCCCGCGCTTTTGGGTACTTTCTACAACACTGGGGCCACTTCGCATTTGCGGAGTGGCCTCCATTATTTTTTAACACCTTTTAGCGGCTTTCCGGGGCCAGCCATTTTTTGTCGGCGTAGAAATTGCCAAACGGAATGAGCGAAATCAAGAGCAAACGCCCTGTTTTGGCCAGGTCCCAACGGTGTTCTATTTTGGTCAAAAAAACGTACAAAACATACAGCACAAACAGCAGCCCGTGTACCGTGCCGACCGACCGAACGGCCTGGGGCTGGTCATACAGGTATTTGAGCGGCATGGCCACGAACAGCAAGATCAGGAAGGAAGTACCTTCGATGAAAGCGATCAGGCGCAGGCGACCAATGGTGGTGGTCAAGAATTTTAACATAGTTTTATTTATTTTACCAATTGACCAACGGCAACACCCGCCGCCCGGAACGGTTCCAGAGGCCAATCTGCAAGCCATCCAGCTCTTGGGCGGAATTGAACAGGCCAATTTGCACACCTTTTACTTTTTTTCACGCGCAGTTCATAGTAGCCGTTTGAGTCGGTGGTGGTGGCGCGGAGGGTACGGCGGTCATAAACAGTGGCATTGACCACGCGCTGACCAGTACCCTGATCTTTGAGGTAGCCGCTGAGTCGTTCGGCTGGTTTTTTGCGTTTTTTTAGGATGAGGTATTGGCCATTAGGCTTGAAGTCGTAGCCATCGCCGAGGAGTTCGTAGAGGGTTTCACGCACCGTCCAGTCGTTGGCGATGAGCGAGATTTTTCTGGATGCGTCCACCAGATTGGCGTTGTAGGACCACTCGAAGCCTGCTTTTTGGGCCACCGTTGCCAAGGCTTCCTTCAATGGTATTTGCTGGAAGCGCACGTCGATGCGGCGTTCCAGCACATCGGCGGCATAGAGGCCAGGACAGCAAAAAAGTAATAGGCAGATGGTCTTTAAGATTTGGTTCATGTATCATTGGGATGGTAAAGGCAAAATGCTACTTATCAGGATTTAATATTTTCATCAACTATGATAACCCCGTTACTAATTACACTGTAAATTTAGTTTATTTGAAGATTTGAGTATTTGATCAATTGCGTGATTATCAAGTGTTTGGTCAAATACTCAAATCCTCGCATCCTCAATATATTTAATTTACAATGTGCTAGTCACCAGATATTCAAACCATCAAACTACACCCCAATTTGACTGTAATTACTCTCCACCACAACTTACTCCGTCCAGCACCACCTTGCCGTCGGTTCGTTCTACGGTCAAATCAAATGATTCGGCGATGACCGCCAGCACCTCGTTCAGCGGGCGGTTAGGAAAGGACGTAGAGAGCGGGCAGTTTTCCAACGCCTTGTTTTTCAAAGAAATATCCACCCCATAGGCATCGGCCAGTTGGCGCACCACTTCCCGAAGTGGCGTACCATCGAAGGTAAATTGCCGGTTTTTGTAGGCCAGCAGGTTGGGCTTGGATTGGGCAAGACGGGTGATCTTTCCGGTTGCGGAGTCATATACGGCCTGCTGCCCGGCGGTAAGCAGTTCCGACTGCTTGGCCGTGCGGAGCTGCACTTTGCCGGAGGTCACCACTACCGTCACGCGGCCCGGTTCGGAGCGGCTGTCCACGTTGAACTCGGTGCCGACCACCTGTACTTCCAACTGGTCTACCTCAATGACGAAGATCCGCTCCGCATCGGGTGCCACTTGAAAATAGGCTTCGCCGGAGAGCCGTATCCGTCGTTCTTGGCGGTTGAAATCCTCGGCGATGCGGAGCGCGGAATGACGGTTGAGGACCACCATCGATCCATCGGTGAGGGTAGTACTCAGCGTGGTATTGCTCGCTGCCAGGTTCACCACCTGTACTGGCGAGGGAGAGCGAAAAAAACAGATGGCCGCGATAAGGAGGGCCAAGACCGCAGCGGTGGCGGGCAGCCAGACCCGCATACCGATTACCCGCGCTCGCGGAGCGGACTTTTCATGCAATTGTCCCCGTACTTTTTGCAAAGCTGCTTCCACATCCACCGTCCGCGAGGCCTGCACCGGGGCAGCCTGTTGCCAAAGCCGTTGCAGACTATCGAAATATTGCTGGTTTGCTGGCGCGGCGCGGAGCCAGGTTTCGATGGCTTGCTCCTCGTCCGGCTCAGTTTCCCCGGCCATTTGTTTGGCGAGGAGATCGTCGATGTTGGGGTAGTGTTCGGGCATGAATAGAAGTAGTGGATAAAGATTTAAAGAGGTGTCGTACACCATAGCAACACCAAAGTCACCAAATAATCCGCCAACTCCACCCGCATGAGCCGAAGGGCCTTGCCCATCTGGGTCTCGACGGTTTTGATGGAAATACCGAGCTGGTCGGCAATCTCCCGGTATTTCAGTTCTTCGAACCGACTCAGCTCGAATACCCGCCGACATTCGGTCGGCAGCGTAGCCAAAGCCTGTTGGATGCGCCCGCCAAGTTCGGTTCCGTCGTCGGATAGCTGGTCTTGGCTGCGTTCCAATTGTTCGGCATTGTAGGCTTTGTAGCGTTCCCGGATGCGCACATCGCGCAGGCGATTGAGGCAGCGGTTATGGGCCATTTTGTAGAGGTAGGCTTTTACCGACCATTGCACCTCAAGTGCGG
This sequence comes from Saprospirales bacterium, assembly GCA_043753125.1. Lineage (GTDB taxonomy): Bacteria > Bacteroidota > Bacteroidia > Chitinophagales > Saprospiraceae > M3007. Next base: position 9,187 of record JAYUXG010000108.1, read on the forward strand.
CCCGTTGCTCCCAAAATTTTACAAACACTTGTTGCACAATGTCTTCCGCCTCGTCCATATCGCCATCGGCCAGCGGGCAGGCGTAGTGGCACAGGGGCGCGTAGTAGGCTCGGAACAACTTGTCGAAGGCCGATTCGTCGCCCCGTTGCATGGCTTGCAACAGAGAAGTAGCGTCGCTTTTTTCCAAAATAGAGGCGGCGTTGTATAGAGACACTTGAACCTGGGATTTACCCTGATGGAGCGGGTGGATTCTTTTAAAATAGATTCGCGGGGGGGTAATGTGAACTGGTCGCGGGACAAAGGAACAACTAGTTTTTTGCCAGGGGATGGAGCAAGCGAAGAAACTATTCCAATTGAAAACCTATCCACCACAAACAGCCTCTCAAGACGGAAAGGGTTTAAGACAGGCCTCTTATCTTTTCGGCGATCAACTGCTTCTCCCTCGGCAAAATCGCTATGGCCAACGCGGTCTCATAAGCCGATTGTGCTTTTTCCAGGTTCCCCATTTTTCGATAGAAATCGCCCAGCGCACTGTGGTAAAAGTGGTTGTCGTCCAACGTTCCGATAGCGAGCAGGGCATCCAGTCCCGCTTGCGGACCATTGGCGTAGCCCAGCGCAATGGCACGGTTAAAGGCGACCATGGGGCCGGGCTGGCGTAGCCAAAGCAGTTGGTAGAGATAGAAAATCGCCTGCCAGTTGGTCGTCTCCAGGCTGGCGGCCTGGGCGTGGTAGGAGGCGATGGCCGCCTCTAAGTGGTACTCGCTCACTTCGCCGCCGACCGCACTGCGCGCGAGGTGCGCAAATCCCCGTCCAATCAGCGACTGGTCCCATGTACGGCGATCCTGGTCTTCCAGCAACACGAGCTGTCCACCCGCGTCCAAGCGGGCATCGAAGCGCGAAGCCTGAAAACAGAGTAGTGAAAGCAGGGCGTGGGTCTTGGGTAGCCCAACCACCAAGTGGTGTGCCAAGAGGTCGGCCAGGCGCAGCGCCTCGTCGCAGAGGTCATGGCGGACCACCGTATCGCTCGAGGCCGAGTAGTAGCCCTCGCTAAACAGCAGGTACACCGCCTTCAAAACCCCATCCAGGCGCGGCGGCAGGTCAGCACCGAGCGGTACTTCCAAAGCGATGCGCTCGTGGCGGATTTTTTCCCGGGTGCGGTACAGGCGTTTTTCAATATTATCCTTGCTGGTCAGGAACGCGGCAGCGATCTCGGACACGCTCAAGCCGCACAACGTTTTAAGGATCAACGCAATCTGACCTTCGGGCGCGAGCGCGGGGTGGCAGCAGGCGAACAGCATGCGCAGCTGACTATCCTCCATTTCAGTATCCAGGAACAGCCCATCGAGGTGTTGTTGCGCGGCGGATTCTGCTTCCATCGCCTGCGCGACATTGGCGGCAATTTTGTCTTGCCAGGTACGCTGGCGGCGCAGGTAATCAAGTGTTCGGGTTCTTGGCGGCGCGGTAGAGCCAGGCCCGGGGATGGTCGGGTACGGCACCCAATTTCCAAGCTTCGAGCGCGGCGAGGAGGGTTTCTTGCACAATGTCCTGCGCGGTCTCTACTTGGGAAAAGCCGAATAACTTGGTCAATACGGCAACCATCTTCCCCGCCTCGCGGCGGAAAAGATGGTCAACCAAATACTGCGGAGAATGCTCGGGAGTCAATTGAAGTTTTGTACTGGGCGCACCTCCACGCGGCCTTCCTGCTCGAATACCGGGCAACCTTTGGCCGCTTCCACGGCCTCGTCGAGGCTGGCAGCGTGCATCATCAGGTAGCCGCCGACGATTTCTTTGCTTTCTGCAAAGGGGCCGTCGGTGATGAGATGCTTGGAGCCATGGACGACCTTACCGGTCGGAAAAAGACCCTCGCTGCTCACCAGCTTGCCCTGCGCGGCAATGCCGCCGATCCAATTGTTCCATTTCTGAATCTCGGCCTGCATCTGTTCGGGGGAGAGGTTTTGGAAAACTTCTTCGTTGGGGATGCCGCTGCGGAAGAAAAGCATATACTTGTCCATGATACGTGGTGTTTAAAAGCTGAAAAGATGGATGGTTTAAAATTCGTCTTGATGACGAACGGGGCTTTCAAAACCGGACAAGCAGGAGAAAAGAAATAGCAACTAGCCGGAAATCGAATCATTAGAAACGCAGAAACCACTTATTTTTGCCTAAAAATCTGGACGATTATGGCCGATGTAACTGCGCAAACCATTCCTTCGCCCCTCTCCCAACGTGACAAGGTACCGCGTAAGGCTTCTATGTCCCGGTCCAAGCGATTGATTTCCTTGGAGGCTTTTTTGGAACGCTACGTCAGCCGGGAAGATCCCTTTAAGTATGAATGGAACAATGGCCTGATCGAAAAAAAGCCCCGCACGATGCACCGGGACCAGTTCTTTATTTTTCAAAATCTGCTCAAGCACTATATCCTGCTCCCTGATTTTGCACAGGGCGGCGCACTGATCTGCGAAGTAGATATGCTGGTCGCTTCCGTAGGCCGTACCCGCCGCGCCGACATCGCCCGTCTTTCGCCGGAGCAGATGGCGGTGTCGCGGGAAGGTGGGCTTAGTGTCTGCGCATTCGTGATCGAAGTAGTGTCTAAAAACGACCAGATCGTGGAAATGAATGAAAAACTACAGGAATATTTTGATAACGGAGTGCAAGTAGTGTGGGTTGTGTTTCCCAAACTCGGCAAAGTAGAAGTGCACCGCTCCAAAAGAGAGGTGATGTATTGCTTTGATAATGACCTTTGTTCGGCTGCTCCGGCTTTACCCGATCTGGAAATTACGGTCAGCGATCTATTCCTGTAATCCGGTCTCATTTCACCTGAAAAATGGCCATTAAAGTGGTGTGAATCCCTTGGCCACTTTTTTCCCCGCCCCATACTTGCAGCTCGCGCCCGGTGGGCACAAAGCGCAGGGTGAGCCACCCGTCTTTTTCGCTACGCTCGAATTTGAGTTCCCGGTCTCCCATTTTCAATTGGATGACCGAAGGGGGCTGCTGTATTTTAAGGCGGAGTTCCACTTTACCATCCGCGCCTTTGGTCAGCGGGGCACCAAACGGCTCGGCATCCATGATGCCACGCACCGTATTGCCGTAGGAAATCACCGGCTGGTTCTTAAATTCCTTCTGGTCAATAGGCGTATCCAGCAGCTGCCATTTCTCTTCGTCCGGGAAATGATTGAGGGCAAAAACGTGCGGTGCGGGCAGGAAGTAACCGGGCTGGAATATTTGTTGGAAATGGTTGTCGCCGTCGGAATGCCCAGCCCCCCAGGTAGCGTCGAGGAGCTGCCATTGGCCATCAATCTTCACGGCATTCCAAGCATGGCTCCCCCAGCCACCACGGAGCGACCCTTTCGAGTGGCCGGTCACGAACGCGCATTCCAGACCTGCCGCCTTGGCCATTTTTTGATAGAGCAGCGCATAGTCCATGCAAATGCCCTTTCCTTTTTTGTAAGCTTCCTTGACCCGTTTGTCATGGTATTCTTGTTGGGAATCCGCATTGGGGCCATCCCGGCCGATCGCTTTGAAATCGTAGCGCATATTCTCTGCGATCCAGGTAAAAAGGACGCGGGCCTTGTCGCGGTCAATGGTCAAGTCTTTGCAAAGTGCCTTGGCCAAGGCTTCGGGGGTAGGGTAGCTGCCTTTGCGGATGCTGCGGGCGAAGGAATCCACGGCAGCGATAGGCTTCTCCGGTTTTAAAACCTGGAAAGCCCCGGTACCGAATGCCCCGCAGCCCACGCTGCGGGGCATTCTGCATTATTTTCCACCAAATCGGCCTGCCAAAGCCATCCTCTTCCCCATTTTTTGGACAGGACAAAAAATAATTCAAAAATATTTTTTGGTGCAAGAAACTGATCTTCAATTAATTAGCATAAATCCAATAGATAATACCCGGCCAAACTTAGTTCTATGTATTGCAAAGAACCATCTATTGCCATTACCTTTGTCGCATCAGTTTTCCGATCACCTATCGCCGCTTATGAAAGCCTTGTTGAAATTCACCATTTTTTGTGCCTGGTTGCTGTTCGTTGCCGCGCTCTGGCAGGTTCGTCAGGCACCCGTTGCCCATGTGGCCGGCCGGTCGCTGCCAGCCTCAGGATTGCTGAGCATCAGTCGAAAAATGACCGACCATCAAACCACCGTCCACTTGCTGCCCGATGCGCCAGCGATGGCTTGGCCTTCCTCCCAGTTGTATTTGACCATACCGACAACAGACCTTTGATTATTTCCCCAAACGCGCTGACAACAAATCATTTAGGCGAAAAAAAATTCTGCCCTCCCTTTACATTCACCTGCCCCGCAGGTTTTAGCCACTAACAAATATGGACATCGAAAATGCAAAAGCACAGATGCGCAAAGGCGTATTGGAACTGTGCATCCTAGCCATCATCGAAGAGGACGAGGTATACCCCAGCGACATCATCGGTCGGCTGAAAACCAATGACCTCATCGTGGTGGAAGGCACACTCTACCCCCTGCTCACCCGCCTCAAAAACGACGGCCTGCTAGACTACAGCTGGCGCGAAAGCAATGCCGGGCCGCCACGCAAGTACTTCAAGATCACTGATTTGGGTCGCCAATTCCTCGAAAGCCTGACCAGCAGCTGGCAGAAGCTGGTGCATTCGGTCGATCAAACTCTGCAAAGCCGATAATTGACATTCATGTTTAAAAGAGAAGTATTCGAGTATTTGATCAAATACTCAAATCTTCAAATACCCAAAATTATCAAAAACCAACCACTCTCTGACAATGAACAAGATACTGAATATCAATCTGGGCGGATACGCCCTCACCATAGATGACGATGCCTACGAATATCTCACGGCGTACCTCGAAAGCATCCGTCGCCGCTTCAGCGAAAGCGACGGCCGCGACGAGATCGTGGGCGACATCGAGGCACGGCTCGGCGAACTCATCAGCCAGGGCATGGGCAACCGCACCATCGTCATGTTGCCCGAAGTGGAGGCTGCCGTGAAAGTGATGGGCCGCCCGGAGGACTTCGGCGGCGAACCAGCTGCCACCACTTCCGGGCGCACCGCCAGCAGTCGGCCAACCGAACCGCGTCCGTCGGCCATCCGTACCGGCAAACGTCTTTTCCGCGACCCGGACAACGTCAGCGTTGCTGGGGTCTGTTCCGGTTTGGCCGCCTACTTTGGTATGGCCGACCCAGTCTGGATGCGCCTGATTTTTGTGGTGCTCACCCTGCTCTCCGCTGGTTTCTGGATTCCGGCCTACCTGTTGCTGTGGATACTGGTGCCGCAGGCCACCACCGCTGCCGACCGCCTGGCCATGCGCGGCGAGCCGGTCAACGCGGAGAGCATCGCCCGCGAAGTAGAAGAGGGCTTTGAGCGGCTGAGCCAAACGGTGAATCAACCGGGCAGCGCGGCGCCAGGGCTATCCCGGTTTCTGGCCACAGTGGGCCATGTTTTCGCTTTTTTGATCCGTATGTCTGTCAAATTTGGCCTGCTCATCGCCATCATCGTGGTAGCGGCACTGTTCATCAGCCTATTGATTGGCTGGGCCAGCGGCATCTTTGCTTTGGCCACCATGGCCCCTTTCGTCGATTATCTAAGCCCGTTTTCGAGCGGTACCACGTGGCTGGGCTCTGCAAACCTGTTTTTTCTGTTTGGCATCCCGGTCCTCGGCCTGTGTATTGCTTTTGCCAAAACCCTTTTTAAGATCAAGACCCCACGTCGTTTAGGCACCGGGCTGGCCTTATTCTGGACCTTGAACGTGATCTGCGCGTTCCTCTTCGTGACCATAACCGTGAAGGAATTTCGCCAAAACGGTAGTCTGACCAAGACCGTGGACATATCGAACATCAATACCGATACGCTGCGGGTCGAGGCTTTGGGCAGTGATATGGGCCAAAATGACTTCCATGTGAGTTGGTTTGATGCTGACGACCTCCGATTGAGCGACGACCGTTTGGAAATGAATGGCCCCATCGAGATCAGCGTGCAACGCAGTACATCGGGGCGTTTTGAGTGCAAGCAAACCATCCGCGCTCAGGGGCCGACCAATGGCAATGCGGTAGATAATGCCAGCCAGACGGAGTACACCATCACCAGTATGGGCAACACACTACAAATTCCCACGTATTATAGCATCCTGAAAGGTCGGAAATGGCGGGTGCAGAGGGTGCGGGTCACGCTGGGCATACCCGTTGGTAAATACGTTATTTTTGGCGAAAAAATCAACGATTTTTCGCATATCGACATGGATTATGCTAACTTAGGGGACGATTACAACATCCGTGACTATCCCAATCAACTGTTCCGCATGTCCGAAAATGGCTTGGTGTGCGTTGGTTGCCCACAGTTTGGCGACAACAACTACCGCGAAGACCGCAATTATGAGAAATTTATTTTGGAAGGCAATTTCGAGACGGAGATTCGGCAGGGCGACAATTTCAAGATGCGCATCGAAGGCCCCGCCGACGCAGTACGGAAGATCCGTACTGGCGACAAACTAACCTTGACCACTACGGACAGCACTGGGAGAAGCAAGGTGAAAGTATACATCGAAACTCCGGTTTTTACCTCGCTGCACGCCGAGAATACCGGCGAAATCACCATCCGCGGGTTTGAAGAGGGGGAGGCCCACATTTCAGCGCGGGGACGTTCGCGCATTCGGGCCTACTTCGACTCTCGTCACCTCGACCTGTCGCTCTCGGGCAAATGTAGCCTGGAACTCACCGGCAAGGGCGATCACCTGGATGTCAACCTGAACGATGGCGCAGTGCTGGAGGGCAGTAACTGGCGTACCAACGAGGCAGAGATTTCGGCCTCTGACGGTTCCAAGGCACGATTGAACGTACGCAACAACGCCCGCATAAGTGCGGATGGCAGCAGCGAGGTGAAGGTGGAAGGTGGCGCGAATCTGGATTTTAGGAATCGGCAGCGGGACGGCCAGCAATAAAAAACGTAGCACTTGTTGAGAATAGGTTGGCCGTCAATAGGCACCTTAAGCCAACTTATTGATTTTCAACACAGAGTGAGTGCAAATAACTTGCCAAGGCACTATCCGAGCAGTCGGGTGGTGCCTTTTGTTGATTAGCCCATCCTTTCCTTCTTCCGGTAGGTGGGTCGGTTGTTGCAAATCCTGTCTACTTTTGCAGCTGGGACGCTGAAATGTGGTCAGCAGCCTTAGCCCTCTAAAGTGACAAGGTCCAACATCCCATCCGCCTACGCGCTGTGCGCTATGGCGGGTAAACCACCCAGCGTCTTAAAAATTCATTATGCTCCATATCGGTGATAAAGCCCCCGATTTTACCCTCCGCTCCAGCGATAAGACGAAAGTCAGCCTCCAGGACTTTCGTGGCCAGCACCTGGTGATGTTGTTTTTCCCAGCCGCCTTCACGGGCGTCTGTACCAAAGAGCTCTGCGCCATGCGCGATGGGTTGGCTGACTATCAACGTTTGGACGCTCGGATAATAGCGATTTCCGTGGACAGTCTCTTTACGTTGAACAAATGGAAGGAAGAACAAGGCTTCAACTTTACGCTGTTGTCCGATTTCAACAAGACGGTGAGCAAGAAATATGACGTGCTGTACAAAGAGTTTGTTTTCGAAATGAAAGGGGTCTCCAAGCGTTCGGCTTTCGTTATTGATAAAGAAGGCACCGTCCGCTACGCCGAAGTGTTGGACAACGCCGGCGAAATGCCCAACTTCGAGGGCGTGAAAAAAACCTTACAGTCTTTGAACTGAACCGGCTGTCCCGGTTGTTATGCTGCCCATGCTAACCCAAACCCGATACATTACTTTGGCCACACCGCAGTGGGAAGAAGAGGAAGACGTGCTGGTGGATGATGGCACAGGCAGCAATCTGCCCGCCTACATCATCGTCTTCAACGACCACGTCAACTCTTTTGACTGGGTGATTGAGAGCTTTATGTCCGTACTGCACCACAGCCACGAACAGGCCGAGCAATTGAGCATTATCATTCACACCAAAGGCAAGGCGACGGTGAAGACCGGCACACGGGAAGAGCTGCTGCCCCTGTACGAGGGCCTCGTGGACCGGGGTCTGACGGCAGAACTGGAAAGCGAGTAAAGGCTCTCGGTACAGCAGTAAAAGGGGCCTTTAAAAAAGTTGCCTTTTCCGATTCCCGCAGTACCTTTCGGGCAACTGTTACGACAGACCAAACCAACTTTCTTCACCTTTATCCTCTTGTTATAGTATGGAAATACTTGACCAACCTATTGGCACGTCCCAATTGCCCAAGGCCGAAGACGGCCAACGCATACTAGCCTGGGTCATTGACGCACTTGTCGGCTTTGCTATATCCTTTATACCAGTTGTCGGTAGGTATTTGGCTGTGGCCTACTTATTCGCTCGTGATGCACTTCCCTTCTTAGATGGCCAAAGCGTTGGTAAAAAAGCGATGAACATCCGTGTCGTCACCGAGACGGGGGAGCCACTGACCAATAATTGGGCCGCATCCATCGTGCGCAACGTCTTACTCTTGATTCCCTTTTTAGGTGCGCTCATCGAACTTGTGGTGATGCTGACCAACGAAAAAAGACAACGCCTCGGCGATCAATGGGCCAAGACCCGGGTGGTCTCTGTTCGATAGGTTGGTTATTGGTTAACCATGACCAATATTGATCGCTTGTTGAGTGCAATAATCGCCAACGGCGGTAGGCCTTCCAACGCCTGCCGCCGTTGGCCTTTGTCCAAGCCTGCCACCAGTTAACTATTAATCCAATTAACCGATAACCAGTAATCGATTCTGCCCAATGCCCGTTTTCTGGCTGCCCCAAGACGAACTTACCTTTCCCCACCCCTCGCTGGCCGAGTCGCGCGGCCTGCTGGCGGTGGGGGGTGATCTGCGTCCGGAGCGGCTGGTGCTGGCTTATCGCAACGGCATTTTCCCGTGGTTTGAAGAGGATGGGCAGTTTTACTGGTATGCTCCCGACCCGCGCTGGGTACTATTGCCCGCCGAACTGAAGGTACACAAGAGTATGCGCTCCATTTTCAACCAGCAAAAGTTTCGCTACACGCTGGACACCAGTTTTGAACAGGTGATGCGGACTTGTGCGGAGTCGCCACGCGATGACCAGGAAGGTACTTGGATCAGCGAGCCGTTTGTGGAGGGCTATACTGCGTTGCACACTGCCGGGCTGGCGCACTCATTGGAAGTCTGGCAAGGCTCCACCCTGGTTGGCGGGCTGTACGGCATTGCCCTAGGCAGGATTTTTTACGGCGAAAGTATGTTTTCGCGCCTGCCCAATGCCTCGAAAGCGGGCTTCATCACGCTGGTACGCGGGCTGGAACGCGCCGGTTTTTGGCTGATCGATTGCCAGCAACAGACCAGCCACCTGCAAAGCCTCGGTGCGCGGGGCATCTCCCGCGACCTCTTTTTGGATTACCTGGACCGCAATACTTATGAGCGTACCCACCCTGGTCCGTGGACGCTACGGGACAGCGGGGAGATTTTGTTTCCACCCCAAAATTCTTTTACTCCTCTCCCGTAACACCCGCTACGGTCGACTGCTTATTTTAGCCACTTAAAATCGATTATGCAAAAAATTTGGTTGAAGGTGTTGGGCGGCCTGCTGCTGCTTTTCCCCATCCTTTCCTTTCAGGGGGCGCACTACCTGCCGCCCAGCCCAATGCCCGTTTTCGAGGAGTATCCGAAGGATTATTTCACCGTTCCGGTAAATGATCAACTGCGTCTTACGGGTACATTCGGCGAGCTACGGCCCGATCATTTCCATACGGGTATTGACATCAAAAGCAAAACCGGTGGGGTCGGCCAACCGGTGTTCGCCGCTGCGGACGGGTTCATTGACCGCATCAAAGTGCAGGCTGGAGGCTATGGTAATGTGTTGTATATCAAGCACCCCAATGGCTATACCACTTTATACGCGCACTTGGACCGCTTCTCTCCAGCCATCCAAAAATACGTGCGGCAATACCAATATAAACGCGAGAGTTTTGAGGTGGAGCTGCAGCCGACCGATGGCCAGTTCTTGGTAAAAAAAGGACAGGAAATTGGGAAGTTGGGCAATAGCGGCGGTTCCTCTGGCCCGCACCTGCATTTCGAAATTCGCAACACAGCCACTGGCAAAGTACTCAATCCGCTGCTGTTCGGGCTGCCGGTCGCCGACCAAGTGCCGCCCGAAATCCGTGACATGAAGGTGTACGTACTCAATGAGCAGCGCGAGGTATTGTCCAGCAAAGCCTTGCCCATCGAGCGGCGCAAAAATGGCTCCCTGGGTTTGGTCGGCGGTGATACGGTGCGCTTGGCCGCTTGGCGCGTGGGCTTTGGCGTAAAGACCTACGACCGCATGACGGGCTTAAACAACGACAACGGCGTCTATTCCGTGCAACTGTATACCAACGACCAGCTGGCCTTTCAATGGAAAATAGACCAATTGGACTTCGACGAGTCGCGCTATCTCAATGCGCACATCGACTATCCCGTCCGGCAGCAGTACGGGGCTTGGTTCCATCGTTGCTTCATCTTGCCCGGCGACTATTTGGCCAATTACACACGCACCGAGTCGCTTGGGGCCATCGCGTTGTCCAAGGACCATCCCGTGAGAATCACCTTGTACGTCGCCGACCCGGCGGGCAATCAGACCAGTCTCGTCTTTTGGGCCTTGCGCGAGGAGCCTGTCCCGCCAATTATCAGTGCCCCCTTTCAATATCTATTCCCTTTCGACCAAGAGAACCGGATCGCTTTGGACGGCTTTTCCATGACGCTGCCCAAGGGCGCACTCTACGAGACACTGCCCTTCCAGTACAAAACCACGCCCGACGAAAGTCAGGGGGTATACTCCTCCATGTATCACCTCCACAATGACCGCATTCCTGCCCACCGCTACTTCGAGGTGGCCATCCAGCCACAGGGCCTGCCTCCCGAGCTCCGCTCCAAGGCTTGCATTGCCCAGTGTGGCGACGGACGACCCACCAACTGCGGCGGTGTCTGGCGCGGCGAGATGTTGGCGACCAAGGTGCGGGCATTTGGCGATTACTGCGTGATGACCGATACCCAGCCGCCACAGATTACGCCAGTGGTGTTCAGCGCGGATATGCGCCGCAAGGCCACCCTTGCCTTTCGCATCCGCGACAACTTCGGCACGGGTGGCTCTGCCGACGGACTGTCGTACCGTGGCACGGTAGATGGAGAGTGGGTACTTTTTGAGTATGACCGCAAGCGGGCACGGCTGACCTACACGTTTGATGAACACGTGGGGCCGGGACCGCATACGGTGGTGCTGAAAGTGAAGGATGGCCTGGGGAACGAGGGGCGGTTCGAGGGGGTATTTCGGCGGTGAGACCCAATGCCTTTGATTAAAAATATAATCCAAGAGCATACTCGTTTCATGGTCGGAAAGCTTCGGAATGAGTTCTTCTGCTTGTTTGAGCGCAGTCATAGGGGGTGTTTTTGGCAAAATTAAGCGATTTTTTGGGACGCTCAAAATTGGATTTTCTGACACATTCACTCTACCCGCACTACATTACTAACCCACTCAAACTCTTTCAGCACCAGCATCGTGCGGTGCAGTTGATCGGTATTGGAGACGATTAGCACAATTTTGCCCTCAAAGTAGCCTCCGTCCGCAGAGATGGAAAAAGAGCGGATGTTGAGGCCCAATGCCGAGATACAGTTGGTGAGCTGGTTGATTACGCCTGGCCCGATGTCAATGCCCGTAACCAACAGGTTGGCCAAAAACTCGGATTTCACCGTGTTGCCCCAGCTGGCCTTCAAGACCCGGTAGCTGTAGTTGGTCAATAAATTATCGGCATTCGGGCAGGTCATCCGGTGGATTTTCACGCCCTGATTGGTAGTCATGTAGGCAAAGATGGGGTCGCCCTGCACCGGGTTGCAGCAGGTAGCAAACGTGTAGGCGTGGTACATCCCCGACTCATCATTGATGATGATCTGCGGCGTACGATCGCCGGGTTTTCCCCTTAGTTTGGCCGGATCCACGGCGATGCTTTCTGAAATCTCCACCGGGCGCGGGGCCTCGATTAAGACCAGTCTATTGCCATCGGCCTTGAAAACTTTCAACCCGGCAAAATCCACCTGCCCCAGCGAAATGGCGCTCAAAAACTCCAGCCGGTTGGGGTAGCCAAAGTGCTTGGACAGCATATCCACGTTTTCCTCCACTGGTACCCGATAGCCTTTCAGTTTGCGCTCCAGCGTCTCCTTCCCCAGGTCGGCCTGGCTGCGTTTCTCCTCTTTCAAAGCCGCCCGTATGCGCGTCTTGGCCTTGGAACTCTTGACGATTTTCAGCCAGTCCTCGCTCGGTTTCTGGTTTTTGCTGGTGATTACCTGCACTTGGTCCCCATTTTGCAGCAGGTAGCCGATGGGTACGAGGCGGTTGTTGACCTTCACCGCTTGACAAGTGCAGCCCACGTCGGAGTGGATATTGAAGGCAAAATCCAGCGCGGTCGCGCCATCAGGCAGTACTTTCATCTCGCCTTTGGGCGTGAACACGTGTACGCCTTCGGCAAACAGCTCACTCTGGAAGTCGGCCAGAAACTCCACCGCACTCGAATCGTTGGCCTCCAGCGTCTCGCGTACCTGGGCCAGCCAGTTGTCAAAAGTATTGGCACGGTTGCTCAGGGCCATCGCACCCTTGTATTTCCAGTGGGCCGCAAAGCCCCGCTCGGCGATCTCGTCCATACGCTCCGAACGGATTTGCACCTCCACGTACCGTCCTTCCGGGCCAATCACGGTAGTGTGCAGTGACTCGTAACCATTGGCCTTCGGGTTGGTCACCCAATCTTTCAGCCGTTCCGGAATAGGCTTGTATTGGTCGGTCACGATCATGTAAATATGCCAGCACAGCAGTCGTTCATCGGCACCGGGTGGGGCCTTCACGATGATGCGGATGGCAAAAAGGTCGTAAATGTCCTCGAACGGTACATTTTTAGCGCGAATTTTGTTCCAAATGGAATAAATGCTCTTGGGTCGCCCGGCGATACGGGCATCAATGTCCACTTCTTCCAACGACTTTTGCAATGGCTCGGTGAACGTGTCGATGTATGACTTGCGGGCGCGTTTGGTCTGGGCCAGCTGCTCGGCGATGTCGTGGTATTCTTCCGGGTGACTGATTTTGAGGCAAATGTCCTGAAACTCGGTCTTCACCGCGTTCAGCCCCAGCCGGTGGGCCAGCGGCGCGTAAATAGTGCTGGTTTCGGCGGCTATTTTCCGTTGTTTGGAGGGTACCATACTGCCAATGGTGCGCAGGTTGTGCAGTCGGTCCGCCATTTTAATCAAGACGACCCGCACATCGAATAGCATGGCCTTCAACACTTTACTGATGTTTTCGGCCTGTGGGCTTTCCTTGTCCTTCATCTCATCGAGCTTGGTCAGCCCCTCCACGATGCGTGCCACGCGGTCGCCGAACTGCTCCCGAATCTCTAGCAAACTGATCGGAGTATCCTCCACCACGTCGTGCATCAGGGCACAGGCGGCAGCGGTTGGCCCCAGGCCAATCTCTTCCACACAAATACGAGCCACCTCAATGGGGTGGAGGATGTATGGTTCGCCCGACTTGCGCCGCTGGTCGCTGTGCGCGTTGCGGGCCAGCTCGAAAGCATCGCGCATGATGCGTTCGTCCGCCGGGCCGAGTGGCGTTTTGAAACCCTGCATCAGGTGTTCAAAAGCGGCCTGTACCTGTGCCTGTTCCTCGTCGTGCAAGGTGAGCGTTATTTCTTCTTCTTGTACCATGTTGATTCTTACTACTAAACAAAGTTAGGACAAAGACTATTTGCCAGACTGTTTGTTGGGTATTTGTTAACGGTTTTTTCTCTAATAATTTTTCTTTGGCTTTTCGCCGAAAACATTACTTTTGCCCTCCTTTTTGCCTGCCAAAGCCTGAAAGGCAAAGGAGGGTGGGGCAAATGGGCCTTATAAAATTTTACAACCCAACACATCACAATAGTCCTGCGGGCGTGGCGAAATTGGTAGACGTACCAGACTTAGGATCTGGCGCCGCGAGGCATGGGGGTTCGAGTCCCTCCGCCCGCACCTTATTGCGAGAGAGGTAAGAGAAAAAAGTGAAAACAATCTTTCTACCTCTCACCCGAGAAAATGGGGGCGGCGTTGCTCAGCACACCGCCCCTTATTTTTTGTCCCCATCGCTCATCATTCATCGCTCATTATTCATCATTCATACCTTCCAAGTTATGGTTGTCCGCAAAGACATAGACAACACCTCCGCTATACTGACCGTCGCCGTTCCCCGCGAAATATTCAAACCCAAATTAGATGCCGAACTCAAGCGTTTTCGCCAGAAAGCTAATATAAAAGGTTTCCGGCAGGGCCAGGCACCGATGAATTTAGTGAAGAAACTCTACGGCAACAACCTTTTCGGCGAAACACTCAACGAATTGCTCTCTAAAGAACTGTACGACTATTTGAAGGATAGTGGTTTGCAGGTACTCGGCCAACCGTTACCGACCGAGGAGCAGGCCAAGTTCAATTTTAGCCTCGACCAGCCCGATCCGGAATACGCCGTGAACTACGAAGTGGGTTTCGTGCCGCTCTTTGAGCTGCAAGGTTTGGATGGGACGGCCGTTTTTGAGCGACTGGTGGTCTCCAATCTGGATGAGTTGGCGGAAGAAGACCTGCGCTATGCCCGTAAGCGCATGGGTACCCGCACCAGCCCGGAGGAGGATATTCAAGAGAACGACATTGTGAAGGTTGCCGCCCGCGAGATGGACGGCGATGCCCCTAAAGAAGGCGGTTGGGAAACCACGCTCACTATTTTGGTCAAAGATATACCCAACGACGCGTTGAAAACGCAGCTTTTAGGTCTGAAAAGAGGCGATACCATCCGTCTCAACCCTCGGCACATCGAAAAACGCGACGACGAGGTGGCTTATCGCAAATATATTCTGAGCCTCGACAAGGACGATGACCGGGTGGTCGGCGACTCCTTTGAAGGTGCTATCGAAGACGTAAGCCGGGTCGGCGAAGCCGAACTGAACGAAGAGTTTTTCCAGGGTTACTTTGGCGACGGTGGCGTGACCAACCGCGAAGAAGCCTTGGAACAAATAAAAAAGGGCATCCAGCAATTCTACGAAGTGCGTTCCAACGCGTTGCTGATGCGCTCGTTCCAAGAGCGTCTGATGGCCGAAAACCATGTCCCGCTGCCCGACACTTTTCTAAAACGCTGGCTGTTCGTCAACAACGAAGGCCGTCTGCCACAAGAGCAGATCGAGCGCGAGTACCCGGCTTTTGCCGACAACCTGCGCTGGTCGTTGCTGCGCGACAAGATCAAGGAGCAGTTCGATGTGGAAGTGACCGACGACGACGTGTACGAATCGTACGCCCAACGGCTGCGCAATTATTTCCAGGGGCAAATAGACCTTCCCGAAGAGTTCATGCGCAGCAGCGTGGAGCGGATGATGAAGGAAGACAAAAATTTGGAAACCACCAAACGGGACCTCGAAACCGACAAACTCTTTGTGGCCATTCGGTCGGTCGTGACCTTACAGGATACACCGGCAACTTCCCAAGAACTGCACAAAATACTGGACGAAACCACCAAAAAGGCCGAGGCCGAGCAATCGGAAGATGCCGCGCTGCGTGCTACCGTGGAAGAGTAACAGCGGGTTTAGCCGCCGCTGTTATGCACCCGAAGTCGGCGGCTGAACCCGCCGGTACAGTTCGTCGCTTTTCAACGTCCGTTGGTCGTTAAAAACGCCAGATGCTTCCCTCAAATCGGTTCCATTTTTCCGGTTTATAACTATCCATCCAGGAAGTTGTTACACTTGCTCTCAAAAAGGAGACAAATCATGTTCAACAAAAATGAATTTCAGAAGTACGCCACCAAGCATTTAGGCATGAGTGGTATGCACCTCGACAAGTACATGGAGACGACGCGGGTCCCCAACATCCAGGCGTTCACGCCCTACGTCATCGAAGAGCGGCAAATGAATGCCGCCGCTCTCGACGTGTTTAGCCGCCTGATGATGGACCGCATTATTTTTATGGGTGTTCCGGTCACGGAGTACGTGTCCAACGTCGTGCAGGCGCAGTTGCTCTTTCTCGAGAGTGCTGACCCCAAGCGCGATGTGCAGATGTTTATCAACAGTCCCGGTGGTTCGGTGATTGATGGGCTGGGCATCTATGACACCATGCAGTATGTCGCGCCCGATGTCGCCACCATCTGTACCGGCTTGGCCGCTTCGATGGGCGCAGTGTTGCTCGCCGCTGGTGCCAAAGGCAAACGCAGTGCGCTCTATCACAGCCATGTCATGATCCACCAGCCGATGGGCGGTGCGCAAGGCCAAGTGTCGGATATCGAGATTTCGTACAAACTGATCAAGAAAATGCAAAAGTCGCTGTATGAAATTATTTCTTACCACACTGGGCAGCCCTACGAAAAAGTGGAAGTGGACTGTGACCGCGACAACTGGATGAGCTCAGCGGAGGCCAAGGATTATGGTATTGTCGACGAGGTGCTGGACCGCAATAATCCAAAGGCCAGAGCAGCCAAGGAGAAAAAAGACAAGGAAAAGGAAAAGGAATAACCGGTTATTGGTTAACTGGTTTATTGACTATTGGAATTTTAAATCGTTGGTTATCAAAGTTTTAATCTTTTTTATCCAAACTGTTCAGCCAATATCCTTTGTAAAAGCGGCATGAGTCACCCCGAGTAATCGGGGCGGCTCATGTCGTTTTAGAGGCTGTTTTAAAACCTCGGACGGTTCCTATTTTGTTTTTATTCACTATTTGTGCCAATATTCGCAAAGTACACCTGCCGACCAAGCTGTACCTTTGTGGCCTTTTATAAAATAAACTATGATCAAGCGCGGCAAATCCAACCAACATCGCTGTTCCTTTTGCGGACGGGGCGAAGAAGAAGTAATGATTCTGGTCTCCGGTATGGATGGCCAGATTTGCGAGGCTTGTGTCGAAAAGGCCGAAGAGATTATTGAACAGGAGCTGCGCAAAGCAGGGGTGTCCAACCGCGAGGAAGAACAGGCCCCGCGCAGCGAAAAATACAGCGCACCACTGCGCCTGATTCCGCCCCGTGATCTGAAAACCTTTCTCGATCAATACGTGATTGGGCAGGACGACGCCAAAAAGGTGCTGTCCGTAGCCGTCTATAACCACTATAAGCGCCTGTTGAACAAGGCCAAACTGGACGAGGACATCGAAATCGAAAAGTCTAATATTCTTTTTGTCGGGCAAACCGGCACGGGGAAGACGCTGATGGCCAAGAGCATCGCCCGTTTGCTCGGGGTGCCGTTTACCATCGTAGATGCCACGGTGTTCACCGAAGCGGGCTACGTGGGCGAAGATGTGGAGAGCATTCTTTCCCGCTTGCTACAGGTCTGCGATTACGATGTGCAGGCCGCCGAACAGGGCATCGTGTATATCGACGAGATCGACAAAATCGCCCGTAAACAGGATAACCCCAGCATCACCCGCGATGTCTCGGGCGAAGGCGTGCAGCAGGGCATGCTGAAAATGCTGGAAGGTGCCGAAGTACTAGTGCCACCGCAGGGCGGGCGCAAGCACCCGGAGCAGAAGTTGGTGAAAGTCAACACCCAAAACATCCTTTTCATCTGCGGAGGAGCCTTCGACGGCATTGAAAAAATAATTGCCCGGCGGGTCAACACCCAGATCATTGGCTACCAGAAAAAAGAGGAAGCGCGCATCGACAAAGAAAACTTGTTGCAATACGTCAGCCATCAGGACATCAAAAATTTTGGCCTCATCCCCGAATTGGTCGGCCGCTTGCCCGTGGTAGTTCACTTGGAATCACTTGACAAGGAAGCCTTGAGCCGCATCCTGACCGAGCCGCGCAACGCCCTGCTCAAACAATACGAAAAACTCTTTGACCTCGAAGGTGTACAGCTCATCCTGGAGCCGGGCGCCATCGATTTTATCGCCGAAAAGGCTTTGGAATATAAGCTCGGTGCCCGCGGCCTGCGTTCACTTTGCGAAGCCATCTTTACCGAGGCTATGTTCGATATGCCGACCAACGGCAATGTACGGGGGCCGAAAAAACCCTTCGTCATCAGCCGGGCCTATGCGGAGAATCAATTGAACAAGTCGCGTATTGGCCATTTGCAGGCGGCGTGATTGAGTTTGATAACGACATAGCATATGACGTTCATTGACATACAAGGTAATAAATCAAAGACCTAACGGACTTTTTCCCAAAGATTTCTCTTGGTTTTGCGATATTTCAAGGCTTTGTCAAAAGCCCTATCTAATTTTTGAGCAATTTGGTCAGTCAAAAAGACTAAAAAAGTGAGCAGCATAAAGTTAGTCGCTAAATACTTTTTACCGTGATCGTAGGAATGTTTTAAATGATACCCTTGATTTTTTGTAAAAACTTAGCCAACCTGAAGGGCGACAGATTTTCTATCAAAAACATTGACCAGGTTCTGGAATACGTTCATTGACTGTTTGCGAAGGGTTGAGGTAAATGATTGTATACGCGCATAGTGCTGCG
>JAYUXG010000109.1:0-1954 GCA_043753125.1 Saprospirales bacterium
TAGGTGGTTGGCACTCAGCGTAGGCAGATAGCCATCATAGGCCTGGCGGATAGTCTCCACGGCATAGGGGTTACTGCGTTTCTGACCCAAACTGGCAGGTAAAGGTGAGCATGGTGGCCAAGATAGCCAGCAAAAATAAGTGATTGGAACGGTGTCGCATAAAAATCGGTTGGTAAATAAACAGGGATGTTTTTGAAAGGGAACGAAAACGTTAAATCCCCCCGTTTAATTGGGCAGCCTGGAACTTTATCTCTTTTGACCCACGGCAATATTTTCGTCGTTCCGGCATTTTTGCAAAGACCTGCTCCCAAACGGCATGGTTTTTTCTACCGTTTATTTTTAGTCCTACTGCCATAATGCTGCCTCGATGACAAGATTTAGAAGAATTACCCGTGTTCCCCGTTTGATGCTGAAGGCGTTTGTCATGGAAGGCATAGAGACCAAACAAATGGTCCAGGTTTTTGTCCGCCAAGGCAAAGAACGGTTGTTGCGTACTTCCGACAACCCGCCCACGGAGCAGGAAAAGCAACAGGCGATGGACCAGCTCAAGGACTTGCCCCGGTTTTTACCCTTTTTCATGCTGCTCAGTATGCCGCTTCCAGGAGTTACGGAGAGTTATGTGCTGTTGGCAGTGACCTTGGAAAAATGGTCGGGCAGTCGGGTAACGCTGTTGCCCAGCAATTTCCGGAACGTTTTTCGGAGCAGCGGGGTCAGCCGCCGAAAGTCCTCGCAAGTCAGCGGCTGAACCCGGCTACGGTTCGGCGGCTGAACCCGCCGCTACGGTTCGGCGGCTGAACCCGGCTACGGTTCGGCGGCTGAACCCGCCGCTACGGTCACTCCCGCTTTCGCACCACCAATTCTTTATAAGTCGTCTCTGCATCCGCTTCCCGGCGGAACTGTAGCTGACACGCTTCGCCAATGACGATTTCTGCGGTGGTGTAGATTTCATTGCCTGCCAGCAAATGCCCGCCATAGGTGGTCCCGCTGCTATCTGCCAAGGCAATATGCAGGTGCTATCCATCGGGCGAGAGGGTGCCCACCAGCGAAACAATTTCCAGTTTTTGGCGATAGATTAACGGTTGCTGCTGATCGGCAGGCCGGATGGTGGCAAGGCGCAGGCTGCCCACGCAGGTGATCACGAAACCGGCCTGTAAATGATGTTCCCGGGCAAAGGCATCCAGTTCTTGCTTTAGATCCTGGCCCGGGTGCAAGCGGAGGGCATATACGTCTATGTTTTGCATAGTTTTGGAAGAAGATACGCAGGCGGTGAAGCCGAGACAACAGCATAAAAAACAGCAAAGGGCCTTCATCGGATGACGGTTTGGTACGGCGGCAAAATTCTCTACTTTTACACCGTTTCCAATCAAAAAAATCCACTCTCCACCGATGCGTATAATTTTTACCCTGCTCCCTATTTTTTGCTTCCAACTTCTTTTTGGCCAGGAAACTACCCTCCGGGGCAAAGTGACCGATGCGGCCAGTGGCGAAGTATTGCCCGGAGTAACCGTGAAAACCGGTAATACTGGCACCGCTACCGATATCAACGGCCAGTATTCGATTCCGTTGACACCGGGGAGCCACGAAATTATTTTTGTTTTTGTCGGGTACGAAGCAAAAACGCAGACCGTACGCTTGGTCGCCGGGCAGACGACCCAAGTAGACGTGACCCTCAGCGACGCCAATAACCTGCTGCAAACCGCGACCGTCACCTCCGGAAAATTTGAGAAGCCGCTGGGCGAGGTCACCGTGTCGCTGGAGGTGCTGAAACCACGTTTGTTGGCCAATACCAACACGACTTCCGTGGAACACATCCTTACCAAAGTGCCGGGCCTGAGTATGGTGGATGGCCAGGCCAGCATCCGCGGTGGGGCCGGGTTTTCTTACGGTGCCGGCACGCGGGTACTATTGCTGGTCGATGATATTCCGGCCTTGCAGGTAGATGCCGGTTTTCCCA
>JAYUXG010000110.1:0-4966 GCA_043753125.1 Saprospirales bacterium
TGGGCGATTCCGGTCCTGGTCCTGGTCCCGGTGGGCTGGTACAGCCAATTTGAGGGCCTGGTTCGTTCCCAGAATATACAAACCAACCCGTAGCGGGTACGCGTGGATTCGGCCAGTAATTAGAGGCAGTATTGGCAGAGTTAACCTTAAATTGTGAAGCCAATAAAGCATTTGGCAATGGATCTCCATCAAACTTGGCTTCCGCAATGTCGTTGGGCAGGTCCCCAGGCCACAAGTTCTCGCTTTTCGGTTGTTGACCAATGGTGGTACCGGGATAAAGATACAGCCCGGTGAGGTTGCCGGAGGTAGTGTTGTACTTAAAGTCGGTATGGTCGCAGGTGCCATAGAAGCAAGTACCATAATTGAAGTTGGTGGGATAGTTACAAGAAATCACAGCCTGATCGGTAAATGTGATATCTATGCCCCTATAATCCCAATGTTGGCTGCTCGGCAAGGTCATAGGACCAAAAGCGCCATTAAATACATTGTTGTTTACTTCATGGTATTGACCGCCGTATAGCCATACTCCTTTATACTCATGCTGGATAGAAGTCTGATAGTTCTGTTGAAACACGTTGTCATGTATTCTAAGGTTATGGGAGGGATTGGACCATACTCCGTAGGTTTGGTATGGCCCACCAAGGCCAGTCGGCTTGGCATTGTCATAAAAGTAATTTAGCGCAATGTTCAGTTCTACCTGTATGGAAGCGGGGCCGCTTGCATCCAAATGAATACCGGCACTTCGCCCTCCTTCGGCAAAGTTCTCGTCAAAAAACTCACAGCCTTTGACGTTGAATTTATTGAAGATGACATGGTGTAAGTATATGGCATCGGTCACATAGTCCTCAAAGCGGCTTTCTGTGACATCGAATTTTACAGGAAAATCGCTGTCCTCCATTAAAATGTTATAGGTTTCCGTACGGAACCGAGCCTTTTGCACGGTAAGATTGTAATTATCGGCATGGATGGCGGCACCGAAATTCTCCACAAAGATCGGGCTACTGGCATACTTGCCCCGACCCGTAATGTTAGCAGTATAGACACCATTGGTGCCATCCAATTCAATGGCCGCAGTCTGGATGTGGCCATTCCTGAAAGCGGTATGTACTACGTCAATGTTGGTGTTATTCGATTGTATTCCTCGATCATACCCAAATACTTCGTTGGGCATTCCGCTCTCATTTTTATTACCGATCAGAATGTACGGAACATTGGTCAGACGAATTGCGGTTGGGTTAGTTGGGTTGCAACTCGAAGCGGTGTGTACGGTGCCGTCGAAGGTATTGTGGGTGATGCCGCCTTTCAAAAGGAGTACGTTGCCCGTAGCTTGAATACACGAATAGTTGTCGGTAAATACGGTGCTAACAACTTCCACCCTGGCACCGCTCTGTAGGACGATGCCCTCACAAGAATTGGAAATGTCGCTGTTAAGGACACTCAGCTGGCCGGTCGCGGATACTACAATGTTAAGCCAAGAACCACCGCAACCGCGGATAGTCACGTCATTGAATCTCATTTTAGCATCTACGAACAGTTGTGCGCCGGGCAACAAAATGATTTCGCTGCCGGGAGCGAACAAATAGGGCGTATTAAAACGAATGAAACTGTTAACAATAATCTTTTGCGGCTGAGTAAGGGCAGGAGAGGGATAGGCCAGCAGGTTTCCTTGCGCGATAATGTCCGTTGCCAAACCCACATTGATGCACTTATAATTGGCAAGGTTGCTGACGCACGAGCTAGCTCCTGCGCACTGCCCGTAAGTCCTATTCGGCAGGAGGTGCAACAGGAAAATCATGCAGAGAGAGAGAGAGAGAGAACTTTTTCATTGTTTGGAAGGCGTGTCTTTGGTAAAAGGAAGTGAATAGCAGCCCCACTGCCAGGCGGCAGGGGAACAAGGTACAGCAACAATATATACGGAAGCGATTAAAGGGGAGAAGGCCGCGCGTGGTCATCCTTTCGCCCGTGCGCACTACCGGGAGGAAAAGGACGAGGTAAAGATAAATGCGATTATAGAAGAACAAAGCATAAGCGAAAACTTTAACGTATTCATCGCCAAGTTATAGGTGCCTGGGGTACTGGACGTAGAAATAGCATGATGGGCAAGCGCAGACCAGATTTTTAGTCATAAGGCAATAATGCCATTTGTCCCGCTTCAAAAAACGGGGACAGGATTTTTTATGTTTTAAAAAACCGACCTTTGGCCGTCCTAAACGTGCATTAGCCTCTTTATCATCTTAGCACATTAAAAAAATTGACCACTTTCGACATTGCCATCATCGGCGGCGGGCCGGCGGGCTGCGCCTGCGCCCTGGCCCTGCACGGCAGCGGGCTGCGGGTGGCCATTTTGGAAAAAGACGCTTTTCCACGCGATAAGATTTGCGGCGATGCCATCCCCAGCCCGGCCTTCCGGGTCATGGATCGGCTGTCCCCCGCTTGGGGCCAGACCATGCGGCAGTGGAGCGCGGACGCGCAGATCAAGAGTGCGCGGATGTTTGTACCGGGCCGTCGCTCACTGGGTGTGCGCTGGGTCAACTACAGCTACAACGCCGCCCGGCTGGATTTCGACCAGTGCCTGCTGGAACTGGTACGCGCAGAAACCACAACTATCGTGCTGGAAAACAAGCAGTTGCAAACGATCACGACCGAAGAAAACGGGTTGCAATGTCGTTTCAAAGACGGCAGCAGCCTCTCCGCCGCAATGGTCATCGGTTGTGATGGGGCCTACTCCACCGTCTCCCGCCAACTGGGTGGTGTGGACCTGGACGAGCGCAACAACTGCGTGGCCATCCGGGCTTATTACCGGGGTGTGACCGGCATGACCCCGGGCGAAAATGAGCTGCATTTCCTGCCCCGGTTGTTACCGGGCTATTTGTGGATTTTCCCCTTGGCCGATGGCATGGCCAACGTGGGCTTCGGGATGTTGAAAAAAGCGGCTGCGCAGAAGAAGATCAAACTGCGCACCATATTGGACCAGTTGCCCGACTATGCGCCGGAACTGGCCGCCCGGCTGCAAGGCGCCGAACGCTTGGGGTCGGTGCAGGGCTTTGCGCTGCCGCTCCATACGGGACACGCCGCCCTCTCCGGGCCGCGCTACCTGCTCTGCGGCGATGCGGCGGCCTTGGTGGACCCGCTGCAAGGGCACGGCATCGACCACGCCATGACCAGCGGCGTATTGGCAGCCCGGCACGCGCAACAGTGCTTCCGCGACAATGATTTTTCGGCGGACAAGCTGCGGGCTTATGATCTGGCCATCCGGCGCGGCATCGGGGTAGAGCTGTCCCGCAACGCGCTGGTGTTGCGCATCGTCACCCACTTTCCCTTCCTGATGCACGGCGTGGGGTGGCTGGGCTATTTTGAAAAAACGGTCAACTGGCTGATTCGCACGTTAAAACTCTGAAAAGCAATACGCAAAGGACGACTTGCATAAAAACGCTTGAGCCGTAGCATTTGGAGCCATCCGCTTTTGCTACATTTGCTCAACCGGGTAACACGCCTCGGCCATATTCAAATCCTCCCACCCGATTTACGCATGAATGCCCTTTCCCTACGCACTTTTCTATTCCTTTTGCCCCTTTTTTGTGGTTTTTCGGCCTTTGGCCAGCTCAACAACGAGTGTAACACAGCCATTTTGATTGCCGAGCCAGAAAATTTTTGCTCCGCACTCGAAGCAGGCACCACCGTGGGAGCCACGGCCAGCAACGTGCCGCCTTCGGCCTGCTTTGGCACCAACGGCCGGGACGTTTGGTTCTCCTTTGTGGCCATCGCCTCGGAGGCGACGATCATTGTGCGCGGCGCTACCTTCGGGACGCCCGGCGGTACGTTGGCACTTCCGGCAGTAAGCCTGTACAGTGGCCCTTGCGGTATGCTCGACGAACTGGCCTGCGAATCCGATCTGTTTTTTGACAACATTGTGGAGCTGTCCGCTTCGGGCCTCACGCCCGGCGAGACATATTATTTTCGGGTCGCGGGACTGGCACCTGGCACCTTTCAATACTGTTTGCGCAATTATTTTTTCGACAATACGCTGTCCGGTGATTGTCCGACTGCGGTCGTACTTTGCGACAAGTCGCCGTTCAATGTGGCGGTAGTGGAAGGAGCGGGGAACGATCCCACCGAACTGGACGATGCGCCATGTTTTGGCGGTTTTTTTGCCGAAACCAATTCCACCTGGTACGTCTTCACCGCTGCCAACAACGGTACCCTGGAATTCACCTTAACCCCCAACAACGCCACCGACGACCTTGATTTCGTGGTCTATTGGCTGCCCAATGGCCTTGGCAATTGTGACAACAAGAGCATATTACGCTGCATGGCTTCGGGCGACGCTGCGTTTCCCAGTCCGTGTATGGGGCCAACTGGCCTGAATAGCAGTTCAACGGATATCAGCGAGCAGGCCGATTGCGGCCCTGGCCAAGACAACTTTTTGGCGGCCCTGAACATGACGGCGGGCACGACCTACGCGCTGGCGGTGAACAATTTTACGTCCAGCGGCAACGGCTTTCAGCTGGAGTGGGGCGGCACGGGCCTGTTTGTGGGGCCGAAAGCGGGATTCGTCAGCAGTAAGGCTGATAGCACGGTGTGCCTTGGCGAGACCATTACTTTTACCGACACTTCCACCGTCAATAGCGGTACGATCACCACCTGGCACTGGAATTTCGGGGTGGGTGCCGGGCCAGCCACAGCCGACACCCCCGGCCCTCATACGGTGCAGTACGCCACGGCGGGCAGTAAGATCGTCTCGCTACAGATCGAGAGTTCCACGGGCTGCAACGTGACGGTGACCCAGGCTTTTTTGGTGGATACCTGTTGCGGACTGTCGGCTGGCTTTGTCAGCAGCAATGCGGACAGCGTGGTGTGTATTGGTAAGGCAGTCACTTTTACCGACACCTCCACTACAGATGACGGCACGATCACGGCTTGGCACTGGGACTTTGGGGCAGGTGCCCAGCCGGACACCATCAACGGC
>JAYUXG010000111.1:0-4966 GCA_043753125.1 Saprospirales bacterium
CCGCAGGCAGTTGAGCGTATTTCCAACTCACTATTTTGGCAAACCGGGGCGTGATGTTGCTGCCGATGATCCGCGCACCCTGCTCCATTGGCACTACAACCTTGCCGCCTTGACTGCTTTGATACACATGCCGACTTGCCGCTACTTCGCCCCATGGCGTCTGAAAGTTTTTTTTTCCTGGCCCCGGCTCGTGTGTTTTACATTGGAAACAATCACCGGCTGGCCGTCTGTGTCAAAACTGTGCAGCGAAAGTACCGTCGCCAAACGGCCCACTTCCGCCACCGCTTCCGCTATTTGTTCTTCCTGTTCCAGCATACTGCCCTGAGGTTTGATGTTCAACGTGATGCTGATGCTGCCGTCAGTCTCTAATTTGTATTGTGCTGCCATGATATTTTTGGGGCTAATGTACATCAGTTTGGAGCCGCACCCCCTGTAGGCAACATGGGGTTTGGCGTTATTGGGGCAGGACGTTGTTATCTTCATCTTTAGCAACATGGCAGCAGTTGTTCGGGCGTGTAAAAATTTTACATATAAATCTAATAAAGAATCAATATGACATTATCATTACAATAAACAAAAAGTTAATATGGGAAGTCACTGAATTAATGACGGCAATCTTTTACCCTTCTTTTAAGGAGCTGACTAATGCCGGGTTTGATAATTTCAATTCTTCCTCTTTACTCCCGCCCCTTGGAATCCAGCCAAATAGTAACCGGCCCATCATTCAACAAACTTACCTGCATATCCGCTCCAAACGCACCGGTTTGCACCGGGCAGCCAGATCCCTGGCGCAGGTTTTCCACCAATAGCTCATATAGCGGAATGGCCGTCTCCGGTTTAGCCGCTCGAATAAAAGAAGGCCGATTGCCCTTTTTGGTGCTGCCAAATAAAGTGAATTGCGACACGACGAGGAGTTCGCCGCCGATGTCTTGCACCGAGCGATTCATACGGCCTTCGTCGTCGGAGAAGATACGCATGGTCACGATTTTCTTGGCGATCCAGTCGCCGTCCGCTGCTTCGTCGGCCTCTTCGATGCCGAGCAGCACCAGCAGGCCTGGACCAATGCTTGATTTTTCCAAGCCGCCAATAGTCACGGAGGCATGGGTAACCCGTTGAATTAAAGCACGCATGAGAGGTTCTTATTTGAAAGGCAAAAGTGCGATTCCGTAGCATTGTAGCGCATTTTTAGGAGAAATATGTGAAAAGAACGCGGGTGTCAAACCATATCTGGCAGCACGTGTTCTGGTTTGTCTAGGCCCAATCCTGGCAATTGCCTGCCGCCAGCCGCTCGCCACCCATCTTTCGCCGTTAATCTTGCCGCGTGTGAACCTTTCCGATATATCCCTTTCCCGCCCCGTGCTGGCCACCGTTATGAGCATCCTAATCATCGTCTTTGGGGCTATTGGTTACCGATTCCTGGGCGTGCGGGAATACCCGGCCATTGATCCGCCGAACATCACGGTGCGGACCAACTACACCGGTGCCAACGCCGACGTGATCGAGAGCCAGATCACCGAGCCGCTCGAAAAAGCCATCAACGGCATCGCGGGCATTCGCAGCATTTCGAGCTCTTCCGCGCTGGGCAATAGCAACATCAGCGTCGAGTTCGACTTGAGCGTGGACTTGGAACAGGCTGCCAACGATGTGCGCGACAAGGTGAGCCAGGCGCAGCGCAACCTGCCGCAAGACATCGATGCGCCGCCGGTGGTGACCAAGGCCGACGCTTCGGGCGACCCGATCCTGTTTGTGCCCCTCCAAAGTGCCACCCGCAACATCATGGAACTGTCCGATTACGCGGAAAACGTGATTGTGGAAAAGTTGCAGACCATCCCCGGCGTGTCGCAAGTGACTATTTTTGGCCAACGCCGCACCTCCATGCGCCTCTGGATGAACCCTGCCCTGCTGGCCGCCTACCGCCTGACGGTGCAAGATGTACAAAACGCCCTCAACCGGGAGAACGTAGAATTGCCGGGTGGCAAAGTGCGCGGCGATGCCACCGAACTCACGGTCAAAGCCTTTGGGCGATTGTTGACGGAAGATGATTTCAACAACATGATTATCAGTCAAACGGTGGGGCAGACGATTCGTTTCAAGGACATTGGGCAGGCCGTTATTGGACCGGAGAGCGATGAGACGGGGGCCCGACGCAACTTGGTGCAGGGGGTTTCGCTGGCGGTGATTCCACAGCCCGGCAGCAACTGGGTAGAGATCACCGATGAATTTTATCGCCGCTTTGATCAGATTCAGAAAGAGCTGCCCGCCGACATGGTGCTCAGTGTTGGCATCGATAAATCCAAGTTTGTGCGCAAGGCCCTGTCCGAGGTGACGGAGACGCTGTTCATCGCCATCGGGCTGGTGGTGCTTATCATTTACCTGTTCTTCCGCAACTGGGCTATCGCTCTGCGCCCGCTGATCGATATTCCGGTCTCGCTCATCGGCACATTCTTCATCATGTACTTGTTTGGGTTTTCCATCAATGTGCTGACCCTGCTGGCCATCGTGCTGGCCACTGGTCTGGTGGTGGACGACGGCATCGTGGTGACGGAGAATATTTTCAAAAAGATGGAGGCGGGCATGGACAAATGGACGGCGGCGCGGGAGGGGACACGAGAAATATTTTTTGCCGTAGTCAGCACTTCTATCACGCTGGCGGTGGTCTTCATTCCCGTAATTTTCCTGGAGGGTTTTACCGGGCGATTGTTTCGGGAATTTGGGGTGGTCGTGGCGGGAGCGGTACTCATCTCGGCCTTTGTCTCCTTGACCTTGACTCCGGTATTGAACGTCAAACTGGGTGGCAATGTCAAAAACCACGGTTGGTTTTACCGAGCCACCGAACCATTTTATACGGGCATGGATCGGGTGTATGGTAATGCGCTGCGTTCGTTCATGCGTTTCCGCTGGGTCAGCCTGATTATTTTGGTGGCCTGTTTTGGCCTGATCTGGCATTTTCAAGGCACTATAAAAAGCGAGCTGGCCCCATTGGAAGACCGCAGCGTTATCCGGACCAACGTGACGGCCCCGGAAGGGACGGACTTTGACCAGATGGAGAGCGTTATCTATAATCTCTCCAAGACCATCATGGACTCGATACCGGAGTACAACATGGTCTTTGGCATCACCGCACCGGGCTTTGGCACTGCCAGTACCAACTCGGGTTTCGTCAGCCTCCTGCTGCCTGACCCCAGCGAGCGCGAGCGCAGCCAGCAGCAGATTTACAACCAACTGTTGCGCATCACGCGAAGCCGACCCGAAGCGCGGATGTTCCCCAACCAGGACGAAACGATCACCATTGGTTTTGGGCGTGGCCTGCCGGTGCAGTTCGTGGTCCAAAATCTGGATTTTAACAAACTGAAAGAGGTGGTCCCAAAATTTTTGGAAGAAGCCCGCAAGGAGTCGGTTTTTGCCAACGTGGATGTCAACTTGAAATTTAATAAGCCAGAACTACAGGTATCGATCGACCGCCTCAAAGCTTCGGAGCTGGGAGTGAGCATTTTCGACGTGAGCCAGACATTGCAGTTTGCGTTGTCTGGTCGGCGTTTCGGCTACTTTTTGTTAAATGGCAAACAATACCAAGTCATTGGCCAGGTAGATCGGGCCGACCGCGACGAACCGCTGGACTTGGCTGGGCTATACGTGCGCAGCAACCGGGGCGAAATGGTGCAACTCGACAATATCGTGCGCTTCGAGGAGACGAGCAATCCGCCGCAACTCTACCACTTCAACCGCTACAAGGCCGCCACCATCAGTGCTTCGTTGGCTCCGGGCCGCACCCTGGGCGAAGGGGTCGAGGCGATGGAGGCCATTGCCAGCCGGGTGCTGGACGACAGTTTTGATACCGATCTGAGTGGCCCTTCGCGCGATTTCAAAGAAAGCAGCGGCAACACTTCCTTCGCTTTTTTGCTGGCCCTTGGCTTGATTTACCTCATTTTGGCGGCGCAATTTGAGAGTTTCCGCGACCCATTTATCATCATGCTTACGGTGCCGCTGGCCATTGCCGGTGCCTACTTGTCGCTGTCCGTCACTGGCAATACGTTCAATATTTTCTCTCAGATCGGCATGATCATGCTGGTTGGTCTGGTCACCAAAAACGGTATCCTGATTGTGGAATTTGCCAATCAAAAACGCGAAGCGGGCATGGACCGACGTACGGCGGTGCTGGAAGCGGCGCAGGCCCGACTACGGCCTATTTTGATGACCACGCTGGCCACGGTACTGGGGGCGTTGCCCATTGCACTGGCCTTTGGCGCGGCGGCGACCAGCCGTATTCCGCTGGGCGTGGTGGTGGTCGGCGGCCTGCTCTTTTCGCTGGTGCTCACGCTGTTCGTGATTCCGGGAATGTATACGTTTTTAGCGGCCAAAAAGCGGGGCAGTGGCGAGGGGGAAGCGGCAAAGGAGGTGGCGGTTGTTGAGAAAAATAAAAATGTGGAGGTTGTTGAGAATATTGAGAAGGGTTGAGAAATGGGGGAGCGGATGGAGGAATTTTAATAGGCAAGGACCTCCGCTGTTAAAAAATCCCTAAACCCGGCATGAACCCCCTATCAAAAACGACCTTGTTGCGTCTTGATGAAAAATCATTCTAACGCACTATCCATGATGTTGAAAAAATCCATGCTCCTCCTGCTGGTAGCCCTGTTGGCTACCCAATTAGCCCACGCCCAGTTTGGCAATGTGTTGAAAAAGGCGAAAGACGCGGTGAACAATGCCACCGACGGCGGACTAACCCAAGATGAGGTCGGCAACGGCTTGAAAGAAGCCCTGAATGCCGGGGTAGGCGAAGCCACCGATTTTCTGTCGGCCAAAGACGGCTACCTCAAAAGCCCGTACAAAATCCTGATGCCCGCCGAGGCGCAGAAAGTAATCAGCAAACTCAAAATGGTGCCGGGCTTCACAAATATCGAAGCCGACCTGACCGAGCGCATGAACCGCGCCGCTGAAGATGCCGCCACCAAGGCCAAGCCCATCTTTT
>JAYUXG010000112.1:0-11884 GCA_043753125.1 Saprospirales bacterium
ATTAGTAGTGAACAGCGGGGAGGCTTTGGAGAATTGGCAAGGTAGCACCTCTACTTTCCAGACTCCGGCTTTGCGGGGCGATTCGCGCTCGAAACTGCCGTTGGTGACGTAGTTTTGGGCAGTGGCGAGGTAGGTCACCAGGAGGAAGAACAGGAGTAGGGAGCGCATGGGGCGGGCTTTTTAGATAAAACGGTACTGGATAGTTTGTTGGCATAAAAGTGACAAGCATTAACTCGTTCCATTAACTCGGCGGTCAATTAGATCATCACAGTAGACCTTAAATATCCCAAAATCCCCATAACTTGCCTACAAAATCATTCGCTATGTCTAGCACCGCTACCGTTGTACCTGCCACGCCTTCCAAAAAAGCAATGCTGGTACCGGACTTCCTAATTTATGAAACAATAGATGGTATCCCGCTCTACTATGCTGGATATGAACAGGTTCTGAAAAACAAAAAAACCTTGGAAGACATCATGGGCTACAGCAGCTTGCAATGGGTATTACTGACCCTGATTGCCGATATGTTGCGGCCACTGGTCGGAGAAAAATATCGCGTCCTGCAAGGCGAAGGCGGCCTGCACTTGTCCAATCGCCTTAATTTTTCGCTGGATTTAGCAATTTTTGAGCAAAGTCAATTGTCTTTTGAGAAGCTCCAGAACAAGTATTTCGATGTCCCGCCCAAGGTCATTGTGGAAGTGGATACTAAGGCCCATTTGCCAGAATTTGCCATCCCTAACTACTACCAACGCAAAACCCAACGACTGCTCGACTTTGGTGTGGAGCAAGTTGTCTGGGTCTTTACTGACCCCCGCAAGATCACTACCGCCCGCAACGACGGCCCCTGGCTGACCGTCAATTGGCACGACGACCTAGAGATAATGGGATACTCTTTGAACTTGCAGGCCTTGGTGGACCAATTGGGCTGAAAGAACCGGAGCGCACTACTCACTCCCAACGATCAAACACAATAGCACTACACTCAACAGGAAAATACCAAAATACAAAATGGCTTGCCTTCGTTCGTCGCGCATCATCTGTACGGGGGAGTGCTCGCGCAGACTTTGGTTGCTGGCCCGAATCACTTGCAACAGGATCAACGAGATAAGTATATAGCTCAACAGGTAAATCTTGTCCATCAGCACCATGTAGCCCGTATCGGGCAGCGCGTCGTTGTACGATTGCTGCAAAAAAACCGCCGTGAGCAGGCCACCAATTGGCAAGGACGAGCGCGTATCAATATGGGTCGGGTGGAGCAACAGCGCACCAAGACTGACCACCAGCACGATGATTAGCGGCAGCAGCATTTTTAGCAAAAAATAACTGAACGGACGGGCCAGCGTGAGCACGAAGGTCAGGTTGCTATACTTGCGGGCGTTTTCCTGCGAATTGCCAAAGTCGGTGCCGTAATCGTGCGCACTGGATTCCAGACGGTATTTTTCCTGTTCCCAGCCCACGAGGTGGAGGGTGTGGCGTACGCCCGAGGAGACAGTATCAGGCAAATACACCAATGAGTCGGCGGGATATTCGGGGTTCTCCACCTGAATATCCAGTGCATGTCGGTCCAGCGGAAAGCGGTTGAGCGAAAAAGCGTGGAAAAACCGCCCTTCGATGCGCATGATCTTGTATTTCGTGCCGTCCTTCAACTTCACCGGCGTACTGTCGCCATCAAAGCCCGCCTTGTCCATGCTCCACTTTTCGATAGCGTTGACAAACTCGATGTTGGTCGGGTCAATACGCCCCTTCCACTTGAACCAGATGTAAAAATCGGCGTAGAACGAGTGCTCGTCCATATTCATGCCATACATATTCATCAGATGAATGCCCGTGCGTACCTGCTGCGGCTGGGCAGATGCTGTGGTCAGGCTGCTCCAGGCAACCAGTAGGCACAAAAGGATTTTTGAAAAAAGGCGGAAGAAGAAGGTGGTCATTTGCTGCGGCGGATTAATAGTGGACGCACTTTCGAGCGAGTACAGCCGAAAGTCCCGTTGAGTAAGTGGAGCCGAATAGATCAATGCTAAGCATTTAGAAAGCAGATGTGTCGAAAAAACGGCATTTTTGGCCTTCAAAAGTAAAAAACATTTTTAACCCGCTCCGTAAAAATGAATCCATCGCAGTCCCTCGTTGAACAATTCTACACCGCATTCCAACAGCGCGACTACCGTAGCATGGCCGCTGCCTATCATTCTGCTGCCACTTTCCGGGATGAGGCCTTCGACCTGAAAAGCGGCAAAGAGATCGCCGCCATGTGGCATATGCTCTGCGCCGGAGGCCGTGACCTGCGTGTGGAGTACCGCGACGTGCGGGCCGACGAAAAGCGCGGCTCCGCCCACTGGGAAGCCTATTATACGTTTAGCCGCACGGGTCGGCCAGTGCACAATATTATTGAATCGACTTTCGAATTTCAAGCAGGCAAGGTCATCCGCCAGGTGGACACGTTTTCATTCTGGCGGTGGTCGCGCCAAGCCTTTGGGCCAACTGGCTGGCTGCTCGGCTGGACGTCATTTTTGCAAAACAAAGTCCGCGCGACGGCTATGGCAGGCCTGCGTAAATTCATTGCCGAACGCCCGGAATACCAATAAATTTTTTCAGGGGAAGCTATGGAATTTTGCTCCTCTTACCTTTGCCACATGGAGCAACCCACCTACGTACTGCTGATCGATTGTGCAGACCAGACCGGATTGGTACACCACATCACCGGCGTCTTGTATCGACATGACCTGAATGTTATTGGAAACCAGGAATTTGTGGAATACGAACATAACCGTTTTTTCATGCGCACCAGCTTTTCCGGCATAGTCGATCCTGCTGCGCTACTGCTGGAAATGCGCCAGGTATTGCCTGCCGAAGCCAATGTGCAGCTGAATCAGAAACGGCGGAAAAAAGTCATAGTCTTAGTCACCAAGGAGCAACATTGCCTGGGTGAACTGCTGGTGCGACACCAGTTTGATGAGCTGAATGCCGAAATACTGGCCGTGGTCGGCAACCACGATACCTTGAAACAGTTCACCCACCAGTTTGGCATCAATTTCCACTTAGTGCCACACGAGGGCAAGAGCCGGGAACAGCACGAGGCCGCTATCATCGAGGTCGTGCAACGCTACCAACCCGAATATTTGGTACTGGCCAAATATATGCGCATCCTTTCGCCAGTATTTGTGGCCGGGTTTCCACACCGCATCATCAATATTCACCATTCTTTTTTGCCCGCCTTTGTGGGAGCCAGCCCCTATCGCCAAGCCTATGAGCGTGGGGTAAAGATCATCGGGGCGACCGCCCATTTCGTCAATAACGACTTGGACGAAGGTCCGATCATCGTACAAAACGTGATTCCCGTGGACCACACTTTTTCCGTCCACGACATGGTGCAATCGGGCAAGGATGTGGAGAAGATCGTGCTGGCCCGCGCCCTCAAACTGGTCTTCGACGATAAAGTATCGGTGAGTGGCAACAAGACCATTATTTTTGATTGATACAAGGAATGCGGCGTACGGAATGCAGCATTCGGAGTACATTCCGTCATTAAAATTCCATACTCCACACTCCGTATTTCTATGAGCCTCGATCAATTGCAAAGTACCGTAGATCAATGGATCAACTCCATCGGGGTACGCTATTACAATGAGCTGACCAACACGGCCCTCCTGATGGAAGAAGTCGGCGAAGTTGCCCGTTTGATGGCGCGCCTGTACGGGGAGCAATCGTTCAAAACACCCGAACAAGCCACTACTGCTTCCACCGATCTGGCCGATGAAATGGCCGATGTCCTGTTTGTTCTAGTTTGTTTGGCCAACCAAACCGGGGTCAATTTAACGGAGGCCGTCGCGAAGAACTTGGACAAAAAGACCCAGCGCGACGCCCTGCGCCACGCTACCAACCCAAAATTGCGTTGATTATGAGAATTCACTCTAAATCCCTTGGGCTGAATTTTTCGTAAAGTGGTGATTGTCGTTGCTATTTTGCCTCCCCCGATGAAAAATCGGGATGTCGCTATGCTCCATTTGCTATTTCGCTTACTTACTTATATGGCTTGCATCTTGCTTATCGAAACTGCCACCGATGTCTGCTCGGTGGCCCTCTCCGTGGATGGCCAGGTGGTGGCCTTGGTGGAAGAAACCGAGACCCTACAGCACGCCGCGCTACTGACCGTCCAAGTGAAGACGTGCATGCACCAGGCTGGCCTGCCGCTGGCCGCGCTGGATGCGTTGGCCCTGAGCCGGGGGCCAGGGTCATACACTTCGCTGCGGGTGGGGGCTTCCGTAGCCAAAGGAATTTGCTATGCCCTCGATAAACCACTGATTGCGGTAGACACCCTATTAGCCCTTGCCCACGCCAGCCGAGCCGCAGTGCCGACCGCTGGCGATCAGCCCAATCTTTTTATGCCCATGCTGGATGCCCGGCGCCAGGAAGTCTGGACCGCCCTGTACGACGCGCAAGGCCACGAATTGGCGCCAGCCCAGCCCCTTATCTTGGAAAACGAATTGTTTGAAAATTTTATAGCGCAATTTGTCCTCGATTGGCCAGGTACACGGTTGGTTTTTTCAGGGAACGGTATGGATAAACTCCACAACGTGCGGAAATTGGACAATACGGTTTTTTCCAGCGTAAAAAAATGCTCCGCGCAACACCTCAACACCCTGGCCGCCTTACTTTTTCAAGATTCTGATTTTCAAGAGGTCGCATATTTTGAACCGTTTTATATGAAGCCGCCAAATATTACTATTCCGAAAATTAGGTAGGTCCAAGAAAAATGGCATTGTTTTTCAATCTGTTAAAAACAACTTTTGTTTTCGTTTTCAAATCAACACATTTTAACTTACATGAAAAAATAATATTTGCTTTTCCGAAGCAAAACTGGCACAGTTTTGGGATATATTTAGCGATTGAAAAGCTGATAATTCACAAACCTAAAACATTTAGTATGAGAAAAGCGAAAACAGAGATGGTGGTCTTGAAAAAGGGACAGCAAGACATCCTTCTCGACTACGCCGAACTGCGCAAGGCCGCACTGGTACTCCGGGCCATGAACCACAAGTTGCGCCAGCGCATTATTGACCTGTTGGAAGAAAACCAACGTATGACGGTGACGGATATTTACGTCAAGTTGCGGTTGGAGCAAAGTGTGGCCAGCCAACACCTGGCTATCCTGCGCAAGGCAGGCGTGGTGCAAACGGAGCGCGATGGTAAGTTTATTTATTATTCTTTGGACGCGAGCCGGATCAACCAGATCTCGGAATTAGTAGAGGAGTTGGCCGCCTAAGAGGCTGTCGGCCAGAAAAACCCCACCTGAAAATGCTGCATACGAGGTCGTAAAGGCCCCGATGCAGCATTTTTTTTGGGCAGCCGAGCGAGAAAGCGCACCTTTGCGCAGTTCAATTTTAATCATTTTTATCTCGCCCTCCGTTCTATGTCCAGTGTTCACTCGTTTCCGGCGTTCAGCCGAGAAAAATTACGTATTTCTTCCAACGTCTTCCGTGCCCTTGCCCATCCCCTCCGCATGCGCATCATCGGCGTCATCTGGAGCAAAGAAGCCATTTGTGTCAGCGACATATTAGAGGCACTAAGCATTGAGCAGTCGCTGGCTTCGCAACACTTGCGCGTCTTACGGATGGCCGATTTGGTCACTACCCACCGCGAAGGAAAATTCATCTATTATACCGTGGATCGCAGCAAAATGCTGACAGTGCGCCGTGCATTGCTCCATCTGGGGCCAGTGGATTGAGAAGTGGAAGAGTGGAGGATGTGAGGATTTGATCAAATCCTCACATCCTCAAATACCTACATTCTCCTTTAGAAGAACACACCCAAGCGCAAAGTCAATCCACTGATGGTGCCCTTCGACTTGTCGTCCACCAGTTCTGCGCCGATGCTTTTCTGCACTTTGCCAGTGCCGGTCACGTCGGTGAACTGCTGTTGAAAAGACAAGCCGGCGACTATGGTTGTACTGCTGGCAAGTTCGTACTCCGCCCCGGCACCCAGTCCCCACGAAAGTGAGATACCCTTCACGTCGTCGCGGATATCCTCATCTTCGGTATTGTTGTCCGTACCGCGGATGTCGCCCAAGGCCTTGGTCAGGAAACCCAGTGTAAAGACGGGTATTTCGACGTAGTATTTCAGGGGATTGTCTTCGCCGGAACCACCCCGCAACTTCAGGCCAAAGGGAATTTCGATATAGCGCAGGCGGTAGTGCAATTTGGCATCCTGGCCCACCACGCGGTATTTTTCATCGGTCAGATCGGCATCCTTCCAGAGACTGGCCTGTGAATAGCCGTTTTGTATGGTGCCACCGTGGTTGAAGCCAAAGCCCAACCCAGTGATGATGGCGTACTTGGGCGAAAAATAAAATTCACCCAGCATACCGAGTTTCAATCCCAAATTAGCACCCGAGCCTTCCAATTTTTTATCGGTAGTATTCAACCATGACCAGGTGGGGCTGACTTGCACCCCAAACCGGAAGCTGGATCCGTCTTGGGCCAATCCCAGTGCTTGGCAAAAAACAAATAGGCCAAAGGCCAACAACAATTTTTTCATAGTACGTATTTTTGACAATTGTAAAAAAATGAGTTTTGTGATTAATCGGATAATATTATCAAAGTGGGTAAGGTGGTGCGTGACGTATAGTCGGCGCAAGTTAGGACTGAACCTGTTTTGTCATGTTAAGCGCAGGCGAGATAGCTAAATGCTTTTCTTCAGATACCTCGGCTCCACTCAATATGCCAACAATAGATAATTGGTGGTGTTTATCCAGAACTGCTCTTTTGAAAAGGGCGCAAATTTTGGACAAAATCTGGTACTTTGGCACTAATTATAAGACACAAATTGTTTTATTTTTGAAATAAGCGTT
Organism: Saprospirales bacterium; assembly: GCA_043753125.1. Lineage (GTDB taxonomy): Bacteria > Bacteroidota > Bacteroidia > Chitinophagales > Saprospiraceae > M3007. The sequence goes on from JAYUXG010000112.1 coordinate 6,845, forward strand.
ACTTTTGCTTTACAAAACCGCGATACGTCGCAGGACGCATCGTATTTCGTCGGGAATGATAGGAAGTAGCGTACACCGTAGAGGGTTCTAAACCCTCTGAATTCGGGTGCATTTCAAATCTTCACCTTTTCCCTAAACCTCGTAGGTTTCAAAAACCTGCGAGGTTTAAATGAGTGTAAAAGTTTGAAATGAATCTTTAAATTTCTTTTCCATACTTTTTTCTGAGTTCCTCTAAACCCGAAAGCACACCGCAGCAATGGCCAAATCCAAAAAAGATACCTCTGTCCCTGCCCTCAATGCCCAACAAAACGGCGATGATATGATCATCACCTTGTCGGGGATGTACCAGAATTATTTTCTCGACTACGCCAGTTACGTCATCCTGGAGCGGGCCGTGCCGGCCATTGAGGATGGCCTGAAACCCGTGCAACGCCGCATCCTGCACGCTATGTACGAGCAACACGATGGGCGCTACCACAAGGTGGCCAATCTGATCGGCCAAACTATGCAGTACCATCCGCACGGTGATGCGGCCATCGGCGACGCACTGGTGAACATGGGCCAAAAAGAACTGCTCATCGATTGTCAGGGTAACTGGGGCGACTACCGGACTGGCGATTCGGCAGCGGCTCCGCGCTACATCGAGGCCCGCCTCACTCGTTTTGCCCTCGATATTGCCTTCAACGCCGACACCACCGTCTGGCAACTCACCTACGACGGACGCAAACGCGAACCCGTCAATCTGCCGATGAAATTCCCGCTGGTGATCGCCCATGGCGCAGAGGGCATCGCCGTTGGCTTGAGTACTAAAATCTTGCCACATAATTTTGTGGAGATTATCAAGGCCAGCATTGCCATGCTGAAAGGCCGACGGGTGGAGCTGTACCCCGACTTCCCGACTGGCGGCATGATCGATGTGGGCCACTATAATGGTGGAGCGCGGGGCGGCAAAGTGCGGGTGCGCGCAAAAATCAGGGAGCTTGACAAAAAAACCTTGCAAATTACTGAAATACCGTTTGGCGTCACCACTGGCGATCTCATTGAAAGTATTCTTAAAGCGAACGAGAAGGGGCAGATCAAGATCAAGCGCGTGGTGGACAAAGTGGCCAAAGATGTAGATATTGAAATTGAACTCCAGCCCGGCGTAAGCCCCGATGTGACCATCGACGCGCTGTACGCTTTTACCGATTGCGAGGTCGGCATTTCGCCCAACTGTTGCGTCATCATTGAAAACAAGCCGCTCTTCACGGAAGTGAACGAGCTGTTGCGCATCAGTACCGAAAACACCAGAGAGCTGTTGCGCCTGGAACTGGAAATTCAAAAAAACGACCTACAGGAAAAACTGCATTTTGCTTCGCTGGAAAAGATTTTTATCGAAAAACGCATTTACCGCGACATCGAAGAGTGCGAGACCTGGGAAGCGGTGTTGCAGACCATTGACCGCGGCCTAAAAAAATACTTTATTAGCCCGCGGGAGCCAAATTATGTAAAAGAGGTCAAAAAAATCAAATTATTGCGGGAGGTAAAGGAAGAGGACATTGTTAGGCTCACGGAAATCCGCATCAAGCGCATTTCCAAGTTTAACTCTTTCAAGGCCGATGAAGAGATCGCCAAACTGAACGATGAGTTGCTACAGACCATGCACCACTTGGCGCACCTCACCGAGTACGCCATTGCCTACTTCGAGACGCTGCTCCATAAATACGGCAAAGGCCGTGACCGGCGTACCGAAATCCTAACCTTCGATACCATCAAGGCGACCGAGGTGGTGGCCAACAATGCCAAGCTCTATGTCAATCGCACCGATGGCTTCCTGGGCACGGGCCTGAAAAAGGACGAATTCATCACCGACTGCTCCGACATTGACGACATCATCGTTTTCCGGCGCGATGGCGTCATGAAGGTAGTGAAAATCGGCGACAAGGTGTTCGTCGGCAAAGACATTATCCATATCGCGGTCTGGAAAAAGAACGACGACCGCACCACTTATAACATGGCCTACGCGGACGCGGGTACTGGACGCAGTTATGCCAAACGCTTCAACGTGACCGCCATTACCCGCGACAAGGATTACCAGTTGGGTTCCGAGGTGAAGGGTTCACGGCTACTTTATTTCACAGCCAACCCGAACGGAGAGGCAGAGACGATCAGCATTACGCTCACGCCTGGCTCGACCGCTAAAATTAAGGTGTTTGATTTCGACTTTGCCGAGTTGGCCATTAAGGGCCGCGATTCGCAGGGCAACGTAATCACTAAATTTCCGGTCAAGCTCGTCCGCCAGAAAGAAGCGGGTAAAAGCACCATCGGGGCGCGCAAACTGTGGTTTGACACCACGACTGGTCGCCTGAACAACTTGGAGCGCGGCACTTTGCTCGGCGAATTCGACACCGGCGATAACATCTTCATCCTCTACAACGACGGTTCCTACGAGGTGACGGATACCGACCTGAACCAGCGTTTTGAAATGAAGGAAATCCTGCACGTAGGCAAGTTGAGTCCCCAGTTGGTGGTTAATGCGGTACACTTGGATGGTCACAAAGGTTGGACGATGGTCAAGCGGTTCCGGGTAGAAACCATTAAATTGAAAGAGCGGTATTCTTTCCTCACCGACCACCCGAAGTCCAAGATTCTGTTCGCCTCGGTCAAGGCCAACCCGCGCATCAAGTACACGCTCAAGGTAAAGGGCAAGGCGATGGGCGGCGAGCTATCGCTGGGCGATTTTATGGAGCCGAAGGGCTGGAAAGCCGTGGGCAACCGTCTGAGCGACCAGCCGTTGACCAACGTGAAAGAAATCGAAATGAGCGAATCGAAACTGTTGCCCAAAATAGAACTGCCGCAGGTGGATTTGTTCGGCGCGGAAGACAGCCCGCCACAGAAACCAGCTGAGCCTAAACCGCAAAAGCCAACCGCGACGAATGGTAAAAAAACCTACAAGCCCGGCGATACGCTGGATTTTGATTAGGAACTTGACTCATACTCCGCCCGCTACGTCCAGAATAGCCCCACTGGTGTACGACGCTTCTGCCGACAAGAGCCAGAGTACAGCATGGGCAATTTCAATCGGCTGCCCGACCCTGCCGAGTGGAATGAGATGTTTCTTTTGCTCCAATCTGTCGGGGACACCCGTTTGCGAATGAATGTCTGTCTGGATAAAGCCGGGTCGCACGGCGTTCACCCGAATGCCCTCTTTGGCTACCTCTTTTGCCAAACCGATAGTGAAAGTAGCAGCAGATTATACCGTTTTGGTTAGCAAAGGCATGATTACCTTTGCTTTGCCACTGACCCGTTTTTTCCTGCCATGCCTTCACTGAACGCCGTTGTCAACTCCGCCGCTTATCTGGATGGTCGCCGCGTGACCAACGTCGCGCTTTGCGACGTGAGCGAGGTACTCCAACAACCCGGCCGCTTTCTCTGGATTGGGCTGCACGAGCCCGGCGAGGCGGTGCTGAACCAAGTGAAAGAGAAGTTCGGGCTGCACGAACTGGCCATCGAAGACGCACACCGCGCCCACCAGCGGCCCAAGATTGAGTCTTACGGCGATTCGCTGTTCATCGTGCTGCGCACCGCGCAGCTGAACGCACAACACCATACCGAGTTTGGGGAGACGCATTTTTTTGTGGGCCGCAATTTTATCATTTCCGTGCGCCACGGCTCTTCGCTGTCGTATGCCGAGGTGCGGGCGCGCTGCGAGGGCAAGCCGCAGCTGCTGCGCAAAGGCCCTGCCTTCGCGCTCTACGCCCTGATGGATTCCATTGTGGATCAATACTTTCCGGTGGTGGAAGGCTTGGAGCAGGAACTGGATGCCATTGAGGACAAAATATTCGGTGCCCCACCCAGCCGCGAGACCACCGCCCAGATCTACCAGCTCAAACGCGAGCTGTTGGAGGTTAAACGCGCCGTTTCGCCGTTGATCGATATCTGCAACAAACTGGTGCGCTCCGATCTGGATCTGATCCCGGAAGACACCCGCTCTTACTTCCGCGACATCTACGACCACGCCCTGCGCATCAATGAAATGGTGGATAATACGCGCGAACTGCTGGGTACGGCCTTGGAAGCCAATTTTTCCCTGATCTCTATTTCACAGAGCGATGTGGGCAAACGGTTTGCTGGCTGGGCGGCCATCATTGGCGTACCAACCATGATTGCCGGAATTTACGGGATGAATTTTGAGTATATGCCAGGCCTAGTATGGAAGTATGGCTTCCATGTGGTGCTGGTGCTGACGCTGGGTTCCTGCACGGCACTGTTTGTGTTTTTTCGGCGGTTGGGGTGGCTGTGAATAAAGGGGAGGCCGTTATTTTTTATCCGCCGCCTTCTTCTCCGCCTTCTCTTTCTTTTTAAAATAACGACGCAACAAGAAGTTTTCCTGGGCCGCCCGCATATTTTCATCCAGTTTCTGGGTGCCGCCTTCTAAATTGCGCAGCGTGGCTTTCAGGTTTGCCGCCGATTGATCGTCGTAGAGCAATACGCCTAAAGGAGAATTTTTGTTGTCTAATTTACTGGTGGCATTACTGACATTCAAACTGGCGGTCTTCAAATTAGCCGTCGCTTCCGCCGCCGTCGTAGTGAGTTTCTGAAGTTGCCGGACGGAGGCCTGTACGTTTTTAAAGACCGTCGTATCGGTCACCAGATCATTGGCCAGCGAACCTTTCTGATTGAGTTTGTTGCCGTAGTCGGAAATAGCGGCGGTTAGTTTTTCGGCGTGGGCGGATGATCTTTGCAGGGAGGCCAAGGTGACATCCAGGCTTTTATAGAGGGATTCATCTTGCAGCAGCTTGCCGACACTGCCTTGCCCATCCGCGATTTTTTTGCTGATAGCCTTAAAATCGGTCGTAATAGCGAGTATATTCTTGTTGTTTTCTTGTAAAGTGCTCATCATTTCCTCGGTCGAGGCCAGGTTTTCAATGGCCAGCATATCGCCGTCTTCCACCGGTTGCGCCCGGGGCGTACCGCCATAAATGACCACGATCTTATTACCGATCAGGCCATCGGTACTGATCTTTACTTTGGCGTCCTTGCGGATGTAGGGCTGCGATT
>JAYUXG010000113.1:0-1950 GCA_043753125.1 Saprospirales bacterium
CTGCTCTCCGCCCAGGTCACGCTCTGTGCGCCCTATCCGCGCCAACTCGACCAAGCCTACATCTGCTTCGTGGTGGACAACAGCAACGAGTACCACGAAATAACTTTGAAACTGGACCAGCGGGCCACTGTGCATAGCCCGGTTCGCTTTGTGTTCCCGTCTTTCACACTTTCTCCCACGCTGGCCGTGCAATCGCTGTCCGTTGATTTCGGCGACGGCCTGGGTATGCGCAGCATTTCTTCCGGTAGTAGCGTATCGGTGGTGTATGCGAGCGGCAGCCAGGCCACCCTGAGCTGGAGCATGACGATTGCTCAGAACGGCACTCCGCTCAATACCTACCTCGGGACGTTGACCTATCAGTGCAACAGTAATTCGTCCATCAATTACAACAGTGAGCAGCCGGACGAAACCTGGGGCGATATGTCCGGCAATTCCTTTACACCCCCGGTCGGTGCTTATCCGTCGGGCAGCCCCTATGCAGCGTCCGCCACCGCCGGGGGGCTGGTCCATATTCGCTACGCCAATCCCGACCATAAAATGCGCAAACCGTTCATTCTGGTGGAGGGTTTTGACCCGATCATTACCTCGCCCAGCCAATATGCCGTCAATAACACGGATGGTACTCCGCTCGGTTTTGGCAGCGTCCGTTGGGATGTGCTGACGACCGGCCGCAACGAAGCCTTCGACGAGGACCCCACGGAAGCGGGTGTCCCGCATACGCCGCAATTTGCCCTGTTCCCCACCCTGCTGGCCCAGGTCCGGGCCAAAGGCTACGACCTGATCTATGAAGATTTCGCCGATGCCGACAACTACGTGTAGGCCAATGCCGATTTTTTGATCGAGGTGATTGAGCGGGTGAACCAGCAGAAGATCACTTCCGAACAAAACGTCGTCGTGGGGGCCAGTATGGGCGGTATCGTCAGTCGTTACGCCCTGGCCAAAATGGAAAACGCGGGCAAGAGCCACTGTACGGGTGCCTTCTTTACCCTCGATACGCCCCACAACGGCGCAAACATCCCGTTGGCCTTACAGGCCCTGGGCTGGTTTTATCACGCCACCGGCACGACCGACGAACTCTGGGATGCCCTGAATACGCCCGCCGCCCGGCAGCAATTGATCACCACCCTCGGCGCGGAGCTACAGGCCGGGCGGGTGGCCTTGCACAATGCTACTCTTCCCTACATCACGCAGCTTGACCTGGGCGAATTGACCAATCCGGCCACCGTCAACCTGCGCAGTGGTCTGCAAAGCCAGCTATCTGCGCTGGGCTGGCCTAAACTGCCCCGCAAACTGGCCTTGCTGGATGGTATGATAGACGGCACCGCCCTGAGCAATCAGGGTTTCGGGCCGGGTGACAAATACTACGATGCCAGCATTTACGCCAATGGCGGTGACTTGGGTACGGTATTTAAAATAGCGATGCGTTCCGCTAACAGCAGCAGCACGGAGGACTATACGATAAACGGCTTAGACGACTGTCAGAAGTATAGTATGACCTTCGGCGTGAGCAATACGCTGTTCACGATTGCCCAACCCCATGATTTCAATCCCTGCAATATTTTGGTATGGGGCAGCGACAAGGTGCCTTACAAATACCACGCGGTCCATCTGCAGTCCACCGGCGATCTGCCCGCCCTGGACAATGCGCCGGGCGGTCTGCGCACCGATCTGCGCACCTTGCACGCCCGGCTGAAATCCGAGGCCACCGGCAATGTTACTTTTAATAACCCCGTCCGGCTGCCCCTGCTCTCCTTTGTACCGACCTGGAGTGCGTTGGCCATGGGTACGCCGTTGGATAACACCAACCTGTTTGTGAATTTAGACGCACAGGAATTTAAAGAGTTCAATCTACCTAAGGAACGTTTAAAAAATAAATTCACGATTTTGGTTTAAGAAGGCATAATTGAGGAGAGGCAATTGAGGGTCAAAATGGACGATCTGAGTACGATT
>JAYUXG010000114.1:0-4947 GCA_043753125.1 Saprospirales bacterium
CCGGTGCTACAGTGCTGGTGGCCCAAAAAGGCCAAATTATTTACCACAAAGCCTTCGGCATGGCCAACCTCGAACTCGACGTATCCATGAAAACAGACCACGTTTTTCGCATCGGCTCGGTGACCAAACAGTTCACGGCAGCGGCCATTCTGCAACTGGCGGAACAAGGCAAACTCTCTTTGCAAGATGAACTAATCAAGTTCGTCCCCGATTACCCCACACAAGGCAAACGCATCACAGTCGAGCATTTGCTAAATCACACCTCTGGCATCAAAAGTTATACCGGCATGGCAGAATGGAATGCCGCTGTGCAACGCAAAGACTTTACTCCCAGCGAGTTAGTGGATTACTTCAAAAACCAACCGATGGATTTCGAGCCGGGCGCGCAGTGGAAATATAACAACTCCGGCTATATTCTGCTTGGCTTTATTATTGAGAAAGTATCGGGACAACCTTATAGCCAGTATGTTACCGAGCATTTTTTCAAGCCGCTGGGGATGCATAATTCCTACTACGGCGATGTGGCCCCGATCATTCCGAATCGGGCGACCGGCTATTCGCAGGCCGAGGTGAATACGGGCTCTCGCCCGGTTTTCATATTGCCGTGACCCGTGAAGGCCAGCGGCTGTTTTGTCAAGCCACCGGGCAGGAACGTTTCGAGGTGTTTGCCAAGTCGCCCACCCGTTTTTTCCTGAAAGTGATGGATGCAGAGATCGATTTTTACCCGGACGAAAAAGGCGTGATAACCAAGATGACTTTGTTTCAGGGTGGCCAGGAGATGCCGGGAAGCAGAGTGAAATAAAGTTATGAGTTATAAGTGATGAGTCATGGCTGATTTATAGTGTTCTTGTGGTTGTTCTGTACCCTAATAAGGAACAATTCACGGAACACCCCGCTTTTTGTCATCCTGACGGGATCCGTCCACATCGCGGTGTACGCTGCGACATCTTCCGCGACGTATACTGGATCCCGGCAGGATGACAAAAAGAGGCATACACAGTAATTGCCACAACCATTTCATTTGTGCCAATTTATTATTGCTAGCAAAAAAAACAAGTATATGGACTACTATCAGCCAAAAGTAGGAAAATGTTAAATCAGCAATAATTTTTAATTTATCATTAAAAATGGCTCTCGTCCAACAAAATTTCCAAGCCTACCTGCGCAGCCTGCGCATCATTTTTGCCGCGTTGCTGATCAGCCAAGTGATGGTTCTGGTCGTGCTGTATGTGGTTCGCGGACAGCAGGTATTGGCTACGACGCTAGACCAGCAATATTTGGTCCGCCAAATTCTACCTATTATCACCCTCGCGCTGGCTTCGGTGGGCTTTTTTTTGTATCGCCGAAAGCTGATGCAGTCCCAGGCTCAAGCCGATTTGAAAGAAAAACTTAATTCTTATCGGGTTGCCTTGCTATTACGCTGGATGCCTCTGGAAATCATGTCGCTGATATTCAGTGTCTTATATTTTCTGACTGGCCGTGTTTTCTTTTTATATTTTGTATTGCTGTTGATTCCTTTGTTTATTGTTACCCAATGGCCAACCCGCGCCAACGTTGTCGCCCGGCTCGGCCTGGGTACGCACGAGCAAGCAATAATCGACGACCCCAATGCAGTGGTCTCGGAGATTTCCCAGCGTCCGGGTTAAAAATTTCGGTAATTTGCCGGGCAATTTTACAGAAGTTTGTTGCAATGGCCGTTCTGAGACGCCTGCCATCAATTTCGACGTTCCATGTCCAAAAGTCCGATTCACTTGCCCTCCTCCTTCCCTATTTCGACGCTACCTATTTTTTGCCGCTGCTGGCGACCCCTGGGCTGGCTGCTGTTGCTCTTGGTGACCAATGCCTTGTCCGCCCAAAAACCCGCTGATTTGAAACGAAATGGCGAACGCTACTTCGCTGCTGGTCGCTGGACGGATGCATTGACTCAACTTAATCAATATCAACAAGCTAAGCCTGGCGATTTGACCGTGCTGACCAAGCTCGGCATTGCTCACTATCAGTTGCATCAGACGGACAAGGCGCGGCAGTTCCTCGAGTACGTGGTGGGTCGCCCGCCGCAAAGCACGGGTGCCGATCCGTATTATTACTACGCCCGAACGCTGCACGGCCAGCAGGAGTACGACAAGGCCATCCTCGCTTACAAGGGTTTTCTGCGGATATGCGGCGACAAGCACCCGTTGCGCGCCCAAGTGGTGGACAACATCCGCCGTTGCGTAAATGCCCAGGGTATCGGCCCAAACGCCGACGTGGCCCTGGTGGAAAACCTGGGCGACCGGGTGAATACGCCCGGCGACGAGTTTGCCCCGCTGCCCTCGGTGAACTATGCCGACCGGCTCTATTTTTCCGCTGCCCGTCCCGGCGGCGTAGGCGGACGGCGCAATGATGCTGGCTATGCTGACGAAGAAGCAGGACACTGGTGTAGCGATATGTTCGCTGCCGGACTGGATGCCAGTGGCTGGCAATACGCGGGCGATCTGGGAGGCCTGTTAAATACTTCCCGCTACGAGGTAGCCTTGGGTTTTGACAATACGGGCCAAATCCTGTACTTTTTTCGGGGCTTCACCCTGTATGCCGGCGATATCTTTGCCGACACTGCCAGTCGGCAGGATGAGTACGCCGTAACGCCGCCAATGGTGCAGAGTACTATGCATCCAGACGAAAGCGACACGGCACCTTTCTTTTTCAACGATACCACGCTGGTTTTTGCCAGCCGCCAGAACGGGGGCTACGGTGGTTTGGATCTGTATTTCACTACTCGTCGCGATAGCATCTGGACGCTTCCGCGCAACCTCGGCCCGGCGATCAATTCCGCTTACGATGAGACCACCCCGTTTCTCGCCCGTGATGCACGCACCTTGTTTTTCAGCAGCAACTGTTTGGCAGGCTTAGGTGGTTTGGATGTGTTCAAAACCGTTTTTGACGAAAAAAAGAACACTTGGACCGATCCGCAAAACCTCGGTACTGGTATCAATTCGCCGGGCGACGATGCGTATTTCCGGTTGGATCAAGATGGGCGACAGGCTTTTTTCTCCTCCGACCGATTGGACGATAATTACGGCGAACGCGACCTGTATTTGGTATATTACAAAGAACAGCAAGCTGAGCAGCAGCCGAAAGGCACGGTTATCCTGTTTTCTGAGCTGCGCAAATCCGGCAGCCAGTCCACCAGCGAGGAGGTGCAAACCGTTGCGATAGAACCGCTTTTCTATACCTCTGACCGCGATGTATTGTCGCCCGATAACGGGAAAGTTGTGGATCGCGCCGCCGCCGTAGCCCGCCAAAATCCGTCCGTCAAAATGCTGGTGACGGCTTTTACCGATGAGACCGGCCCGGCCAAATTTGACCTCTATTACGGCATTAAACGCGCAGAATTGGTCGGCAAGGCTTTGCTCGAGCGCGGTATTCCCGCCGGACAGGTGCTATTGCGCAGCGTAGGGGCCGGTTTTTCGCTGGCCCGCAACGTGCTGAACGCAGCTCCTAATCCAGTGGGTCAACGCCTGAATCGCCGCCTCGAACTCACACTGGTCAGCGCGGCCGATGACCTACCCACCCAAGCCCGCTTGGAACGCCCGTCCGTGGCGGAGGTAATGGCCACCAATGGCACTGCCCAACTCGACGAGCTGACCAAAGGCCTGGCCTATAAAGTGGAGGTAGCCACCACCCGCCAAATTTTAACCAACGATGCGCTGGCCATGTTCTCCGAGCTGATGATCGAAAGCCAGCCGGGTGCAGGATCGTACCGCTACACCGCAGGTTTCTTCAAAAAATACGACCAAGCGTTGAAACTTCGCCAGGAACTTGGTCAACAGGGCTTTGAGGAGCCTTTTGTGGTGGCTTATGTCAATGGCGTGCGGGTGAGCAAGGCCGATGCGGTGAGCTTGGTGAAGAAGTACCCGGATCTGGCGGGGTACGTGAAATAATACTGCCCATCTGTTTTTTTCAAACATTCAGCCGCCTCTGGCTGCATTTCGTCGTTTGATAGGCAGCACCCTATTGCGTTTCCGATTCATTTTGATATACATTTGCTATCAAAATAGTATCATATTAAAAATCAGAACTCAATGGAAAAGACGATTAAACCCACTTCTGGCTGGGTCATGCTGCTGCTGTTTTTCTTGTTAATCGGGTTCGGCGTTGTGCTGCTGCTCAACCGGCAATTCATCGCCGGGGTTGTTGTTTGCTTGATAGCACTTATCATTATTGCACCGGGCTTCCTCGCCGTCAATCCCAACGAGGCGCGGGTGCTGACCTTATTAGGTGCATACATCGGCACCTTTAAAGAAAGTGGTTTTTTTTATACCAACCCGTTCTACACCAAAAAAACGGTGACGCTGCGGGCGGTAACCCTGGAAGTACCGACCGTCAAGGTCAACGACAAACAGGGCAACCCGATCATGATCGGCGCGGTGGTCACTTACCGGGTGCGCGATGCGTTCAAGGCCGTGTTTGAAGTAGAAGATTACCCTTACTTCGTCAAAATACAGAGTGAGGCAGCGGTGCGCAAATTGGCTGGACTGTACAGCTACGACAACTGGGAGGATGCTTCTGCGCCGATCACCCTGCTCTCCGGAGTAGATGAGGTGAACCACCAACTGGCCCACGAGATCACCGAACGCCTCCACATCGCCGGTATGGAGATCATCGAGGCCCGCATCAACAACCTCTCCTATGCCACCGAGATTGCTCACGCCATGCTGCAACGCCAACAGGCCACGGCCGTGGTCGCGGCCCGCAGCACCATCGTGGAAGGGGCGGTCGGCATGGTCGAAATGGCCTTGGCGCAACTGTCCAAGAAGCAGATCGTCGAACTGGACGAAGAGCGCAAGGCCGCGATGGTCAGCAACCTGCTGGTCGTACTATGCGGCGACCGGAGCGTATCGCCGGTAGTAAATACTGGGACCCTGCATCACTAGTTATTGGTTGATTAGTTGACTGGACTCATAACTC